>JABHWJ010000003.1 GCA_018657845.1 Candidatus Woesearchaeota archaeon
TCTTTACGGTTGTCGAGAATCTTTAGTAGATGGTATTAAAAGAGCAACTGACGTGATGTTAGCAGGAAAAGTTGCGGTTGTTGCTGGTTATGGAGACGTTGGTAAAGGTTGTTGTCAATCTTTGAAAGGTTACGGCTGTCGAGTTATTGTAACTGAAATTGATCCGATTAATGCTTTACAAGCTGCAATGGAAGGGTATGAAGTTAAAAAAATGGATGACGCTGCTAAAGAAGGAAATCTTTTTGTAACCACAACTGGAAATTATCATGTTATTGTAGATAGACATTTCCAAATGATGAGAGACCAAGCTATTGTCTGTAACATTGGCCATTTTGATAACGAGATTGATATGGATTGGTTAGATAACAAATCTGGTGCAACAAGAGAAAATATCAAACCGCAATATGACAAATATTTGTTAGATGGAAAAGAGATTTATATTCTTGCTGAAGGAAGATTAATCAATTTAGGTTGTGCTACTGGCCATCCTAGTTTTGTGATGTCAAATAGTTTTACTAATCAAGTTTTAGCACAAATTGAATTGTGGACAAAAGAACATCCGATTGGTGTTACAGTTCTACCAAAAGAATTAGATGAAGAAGTAGCTCGTTTGCATTTGAAGAAAATTGGTGTAGAACTTGACGTGATGACTGATAAACAAGCTAATTATTTGGGAATTAAAAAAGAAGGGCCGTATAAGTCAGAACATTATCGATATTGAGAATGAAAACAAACGATGTAATTGGATTAGGAGCTGCATTAATGGATTTTTTAATAGAGGTTGACGAAGATAAGCTTATTGAATTTGATTTAAAGAAAGGCGAAATGCACTTAGTTGATGAAGAGAAAGCCAAATCAGTTTTAGAAAAAATTAACCATCATCAATTAAAGATTGAAACAATTCCTGGTGGAAGTTCTGCCAACACTTTGAAAGGAATCGCTCTTCTCGGTGGAAAAGCAATTCTCTGCGGAAAAGTTGGTGATGATTCACACGGAGAAGTTTATGTTCAAGAAATTGAAAAGTTTGGACTCCAGAGTAGAATCAAAAAACATAATTTAACAACTGGGCATGCAGTAACTTTTATCACCCCTGATTCTGAAAGAACTTTCTCTGTGCATTTGGGAGCAGCTTTAGAGTTGTATAAAGAAGATGTTCTCGAAGAAGATATTGAAAAAAGTAAAATCTTACATTTAGAAGGTTACCAAATTGAAGGACCAACAAAAGAAACAATTATGCATGCTATTGAATTGGCTAAAAAACATAACACGTTAGTTTCCATTGATCTTGCTGACCCAGGATTAATCAGAAGAAATAAAGAATTTCTGAAAGATTTAGTGATGAACCACGCAGACATAGTTTTTGTTAACGAAAAAGAAGCAAAAGAATTTACAGGATTAGAACCAGAAGAAGCACTTAATGAAATTGCTAAACATACAAAAGTTGCTGTAGTAAAGTTAGGTAAAGAAGGTTCTTTAATCAGTTCGGAAGGAATGATTACAATGATTGATGCTCATTTGGTAGAAGCAGTTGATACTACCGGAGCAGGAGATTCTTATGCCGCCGGTTTCTTATATGGTTACACTAACGAATTAAATATAGAACAGTCTGGAAAATTAGGATCTTTATTAGCTTCGAAAGTTGTTGCTCAAAAAGGTGTTGGGTTGAAAGATATTAATGCTGATGAGTTAAAAGAAAAAGTGAACGAATAGGTGATAACAAAATGGTTAAAATCGGAATTATTGGTGGGTCTGGGTTAGATAATCCAGAAATATTACAAGATGCTCAAGATCTTGATGTGGAAACAAAATATGGTAAACCAAGTTCACTATTAAAAGTTGGAAAAATTTCCGGAGCAGAGGTAGTTCTTCTTGCTCGGCATGGAAGAGAACATACTATCCCCCCAACACAAGTAAATAATCAAGCTAACATTCAAGCATTAAAAGATATTGGATGTACTCACATCATTGCCACTACTGCTTGTGGTTCGTTAAAGAAAGAAATTGGTAGAGGAGATTTTGTTGTACTAGATCAGTTTATTGATTTCACTAGATTAAGAAAATTAAGTTTTCATGATTCATTTGAACCGGGAAAAATAGTTCACACACCAATGGCCGAACCATTCAATAAAGAGTTAAGAAGTGTGTTGTATGGTACGGCAAAAGAATTAGATTTGAAATGCCATTTCAAAGGAACAGTGGTAACAATTGAAGGTCCTCGCTTTAGTACAAAAGCAGAATCAAAAATGTTTGCTTCCTGGGGAGCAGATGTAATTAATATGTCCA
>JABHWJ010000032.1 GCA_018657845.1 Candidatus Woesearchaeota archaeon
CCTAATCCATCCTTCACAGTAGCATCATCTATAACTGTTATCCCTTCAGGTAAAATCTGATCTCCAATCCTTCCAGAAAAAACGGTAGAATGTCCTTCTGCAATATACTTTCCGGATAACAAATGAGCTGCTAAAGCTTCATGGAAAAAAGTTGCCGTTGCCGCCCCATCCAACAATACAGGATATGCTCCAGTATTAATTCTAATCGCACCTCTTCTTGCTTCAACATCACAAATCAACTGTTCTACTCTTCTCTCTAATTTTCTTTGCTCATAATTACCTTTTCTAGTAAAATATAAATTAGTGCCTGTTCTTAAATCCTTACCATTATTTTTTTCACCATGGAGCCCATAAGATAAACTGATTAGTTCTTTATTTTGAAAAATTTTACTCCCTCCCGTGTCCAAAAACAAAGATTGTCCTCTGGTAACTTGTATTTCTGAAGACACCCTTCTTACTCCCTTTACCTTTCTCAGTTCTTCAACAAATTGTAACACCTCTTCTTCAAAAAATCTTAAAGTAGAATTCTCATTGACAGAAGGTTGTTTATATGTCACTTTATTATAAACTCCTCCCGGCTCAAGTAAACTAGATTTAGTAGTTAATATGCTCTCTGCAATCCCCTGAATATATCTTACTGCTCCTTGCTTAACTAACCCATTCATAAAACTATCAAACCCTATTTTTAAAAGAGATATATCTTCCGATAAACCGGTCATCCCTCCTCGTGCCACCCCACTCCCTTGACTATCCTTACCCATATGGGCCGTAACAGTCATACAAGAATCTTTTTCTTTATCTGGGGGGTTAACTCTTCTCCCATCAATGTGAGACACTTCTTGTTCAGATCCTGATTTCAATAATACAGAAAAATATTCTGGACTCACCTCAACATCTGTTCCTTCAATAGAAACTGGAACACTAACTTCGTTCCATCTATTCAAAACCTCTTCAATACCTTTAGCTGTTTTTTTAGTAAGTTTCACCCTAAATTAAGACCTTAACTTGTTTAATAAGTATTCTTTACTAAGAACTATATATCCTAGACTAATTCAAGTCACTAGAACCACTTTCTTTTCTTTCAAATTGATCTGTTTTATTTTCTTCTCTTTCTTCAACTCTTTTTTAATCTCTTCCCAAGACTTCTCTTTCTTCATCTCCTCAATTAACTCTAAAAGTTTCTGCAACTGAGAATAATGATTATAAATCCACTCTCCCTTTTCAGCATTCTCTTCAATTTTAACTTTAAAACCATCCATCGTCTCTTCTTGTTTCTTAATTATCCCTTTCATCCATTGAATCTTTTTCTCTTGAGGAGAAACCACCTCTACTGGTTTCAAAGTATCTAACGCCCCAGAATAACTTTGCCGCTCTTCCTTCAACTCCCTCCCCATCAAAAGAAACGGTGCAATCTCTTCTTCATAAACACAACCCATGGGCTTCTCAATTTTCTTCAAAAATTGTTTAATTGTATCAAACACTAACTCCAACTGATCATCAGAAACATCTTTAGGAGGAATTTCCTTATCTAATCCTAAAACCTTACAAACCTCCTCGGCATAAACTCCTCCCAATCTAACATCCATCGCCAAAGCAATAGCCAAACTCTTCTTTCCACTCCCTCGAATCACTTTCCCTAAACCCTTCAAATCTAAATTTCTCCAATCAACACCTTCTTCAGGAAAGATATACTTCTCTCCAGGCTTCACAGTTCTATCTTTCCAAATCTGCCACTCCAAAACTGTAATAATCTTCCCTTTTTCATCCATCAAAATAAGATTTCCCTTAGAAAACATTTCCAAAACCAAAGAATATTTCTCCTTTTTCTCCAACTCCACCACTAAAACTCTTTCCGAACCTCTTTGTTCAATTTTCTTAATAAAAGCTCCATCCAAATATTTCCTCAATTGCATACAAAACCCAGAAGGTTTCAATGGGGCATTCTTCTTCTCAGTAATATAAATAAATTTTCCGGGAGTGACTTTCAAGAATACTTTCCCTTCCCCTGGGACATGAATCTGAAACAACAATTCTTTTTTATCTTGATGATAAATCTGACTAATCTTACCTCTAACTAAAAACTGCAATTCATTAGTCATTGCTGCCAATTCCAATGAAGTTAAATTCTTCTTAACCATTTTTTTCCCAATGTAACTAAATTATCTAAAGTAATTAAAGTAATTAAAGTACCTAAAATACCTAAAGTATCTAAATCTTTATAAATTTAATTTCACCCCAGTCCCATTATGGGTTTAATTAAATTATTAATGGCCGAAGCAGCAGAAACTCCTTTAAGAGCATTTCCCCTAATTGGTGAACGTCTTTTAGAAATTAAAGGAGAAATGATTTACAACGAAATCAAAAACAAAGTAGGAAAAAAATGTCACCCCAATCATTATCTATTGGTTATTGACACAAAAACAGAAGAATGGAAAACTGCCGAAGACTTAAATCATGCCCAAAAACTAATTGAAAGAATGAACCATCCAGCTTATTGTTACGTTCGAACATTAACTAAAGACCTTTGCTTATTCTTCGAAAAATATGATCCTTAATCCTTCCCTTAATTATTCTTAAGAAAAAAATAAGCACCCGGAGGGACTCGAACCCTCGATCTTCGGGATCAGCTTTTCATAAAGACATTTTTCCATATCTCCATGATTGCAGCCGAATGCTTGCTATCAAATCAATCCTGTTGATTCAATCTTAGCCACTTGGCCACGGGTGCCTAAAACAGAAAGCAACTTTTGTTGCTTCTTGGGGTGTTCAAAACCCACATACTTAAAAAAGTTTCTGAAAGAGGAGATTAAGAAAATAAAATGGGCCCGGAGGGATTCGAACCCTCGGTCTACAGCTTAGAAGGCTCTAGCGGGACAAATTGTCCTGTCGCCCTATCCAGGCTAGGCTACGGGCCCGTTTCGGATAAAAATCCCAAGGATTAACATCTCCTCTTAGGATTTCTTTCCTTTGAGATACCGTAGTATTTACTGGAACAAAGCCATGTTTTTTAAAGATTTCGTATCTAGTTTGTTGAACCTGGTTATTAAACCCTATTTGGCTCATCCACTCCTCAAGCCGTTTCTTTCCCACAATTTGAATTAAATGACACTCCCTTTCGTTTTCTCTCCTAGCTTTAAGTAGATAAATCTTGTGAGTTATTTTTAAACGAGATAACAAAACAGAAACGTCTTCAATTATCTTAGGAGAAACTGATTTCATGTGTATTCTCGGATAAGTGTGAATCACTTTTAATATTTCTTGACAATTGCCGTACTTCTTATCAAAATTTAAACAACCATCGCTATCACAGAAGCCTCTGACAAAAGCACTCCAGATTCTTGAATCACTCGAGTCCATAATTCCTTTTGGAGCCCCAACAACATATGTTTTACTTCCAAAATTAAAACCCAAACATTCGTTGAAATATTTAATAATGAGTTTATTACACACATAAAACCCATAAACAGAGTTTGATTTCTTTTCGTGAATGTTGATGTTAACACTAAATGCTTTTTTAAAAAGTTTTTTAATAATATTATCATAGTGGTCTCGATCTTCAGTCATATTTCCCCAAAAACAGATGTGTTTTTTTTGCATGGATCCATCTGCAGCAAAAATTCCTGCGAGTTCAGCAATCTCTGTTGTTATTTCTTTCATTTCAATCACTTCCAAGTTTTACGATCTCTAAAAACTTAGAGTTCTTTCAGAAAAAGAGTGTGTCTAGCGAAACTCCTTAACTGATTTTTATGTTTTGTAGAAACCAAAAATTAGATTATGGAAGTTTTACGTCAGCTCTTTTTCTACTTTTATCAAGAATAAACTTGTTTATATACTTTGTCTGTAGTTGTCTAGTTGTCTAGTTAATCAGAACTGAAGAAAGGTGATAACTACAGGCCCAAGTATAAACCTAGAACTGTAATGGCTTTTAAATATTTCGGATATAATCCCCATAAACAAAAAAACAACACCTCAAACTCAAACGGAAATAAATCCCTTCTATTTCCACCAAGGGTGTATTTCCAACAGAAATCATTTTATGATAATCTTCTCAATTACCACATCTTCAACAGGCCTATCTGCTTGACCTGTTTTAACTTTTCCAATACTTTCTACAACGTCCATTCCACTTACAACTTTACCAAAGACTGGATGTTTACTATCAAGGAAATTATTATTTACTAAATTAACAAAAAACTGACTTCCACCAGTATTTGGTCCAGCATTAGCCATGGCAATAGTTCCTGGAGAATTACTTAATGATTTGTCAAATTCATCTTTAATTGAATAACCCGGTCCGCCAGTCCCCCAAGCATTCTTCTTAGAATCATCTGCACTTAAAGGATCTCCACCTTGAACCATAAATCCTGGAATAACTCTATGAAACTTTGTCCCGTCATAAAAACCTTCTTTAGCCAATTTAATAAAATTCTCAGTAGTAATCGGCATTTCTTCTTCAAATAATTCTATTTCAATTGTTCCCAAACTAGTATGAAATGTAGCTGTTTTGTTTGTCATTGTTTTTCCTCCACACGATAACAAGAATAATGTTATTATTAATAGTGTTATGATTTTTATTGATTTCATGGTAACCACGTCTTTTGATCTTTTAATTTCTTTGGTAAATAATCAGAGATTACAAAATTCAATCCATGTTTAGCTAATGCTTGCTGCTCTGCTCTAACTTTCATAGTGGCCATCTGCTTCAAAGCTTTCTGCCAAGGTTTGTGATGAATAATAAACGGATCGTTCTTAATTAGATCTTTAATTTTTTTAATATCGACATCTTTTAATGGATGTGTGGGTAATTTATAATCAACAATGTCTTGAGGAGTAATTCCAATAAATTGTGCTTGAGGAACACAAAAAAATTTATTAATATGTGCGGCATTACCACTACCAACTTTCAATGTCCTATAAATCGAACCAAATCCATAAGGATCACCATCAGTAAAAACATAAACTGGTAATTTTTTATCATCGGCTAATTTTCTAATAAACCTACGACATGCTCTTGTAGGAACTCCCCCCATTGAGATTAGAATACAATCAGATTTTTTCCAATAATTGTGTTTAACTAATCTTTGAAACATACCTGCAGTTTCAATTGCCAAAATAAATTTAGCATTAGTTTCAAACCTTAACTCTTCAACAGAACTAGGCACAGAATAAGCACCACTACCAAATTTAGTACAATCAATTTTTATTTCTTTGCCAGTGTCCTGATCCTTATCAATAACAATTAACTTCCCTGCAACATCTCCGCCTTTCTCTTCAGGAATAAAACCAATCTGTTCACGATTAACTCGCATCATTGCTTCGATATCATCCATTACAGTATCAGATTCCGGTTGCTCTTTAAAACGAGCATCGCCCCAATTCTTACTTACATAATATGCTTCTCTTTTGGTAGCAATATCTTCAGCTTCAATCAAACTTTTAGATAAACCCATCATCCGTAAAGATTGTGCAAAGGTCTTAATCGTAGAAGCAGTGAGTGTTCTCAACTTTACTCTATCTTGTATCTTAAAATAACCTTCTTTTTCATCATATTTTACATTACTTAACGCCCTTATTGGCATTTCTAGTTCTGGCTGTTTAAGTCTACTTATTGTATTCCAAACATCCTTAGCTAATTCTTCAATCTTCTTTATTACTATGTTTTGTTTTCCTGTTTTTGTTGCCATCTGATTTTATTATAAACTTCTTATATTAATGTAGTTTGTTTATTACCATTAGTTGTAATGTCATCTTCTTTATTATTTTCAACATTATTTTCAACAATATCTTCTTTCTTTTCCTGAACTTTTTTAATCTCTTTAACTTCCTTACTCTTCAAAGATTTTTTATCTTTGAGAGTTCCAGAAAGCTCTGCTTTCTCAGAACCAATCTTAGCTAACTCAGGATCATAGTCAGGATTATCAATTTTAATCTCTTCTAACTCTCCCCGAGTATGTTCTAAAATCTCACCTAAATTATCTTCGATCTTTTTCTTCGTAATCTCATCTAATCCTAATAACTCCCTCAAAGCTTCAGCAACATGTGGAATATATTTCTCAATATAACTTCTTTTCTTACCTTCATCTTTTATTTTTTTCTTTTTATTCACAAACGAAACTTACTTCCTTCCACATTCTTGTAATGCTAATTTAATCTCCTTAACAATCTCATTATAATTAGCTAACGCCTCTTTTGATTCAGATGTAAAAGGGACCCACACCGAAGTCATGTGCACAACAATAGTACAAGGACCTACTGGAATAGAAGTTCTACTTTGTTGCAAACCATAATTTCTCCATGCTGTATTCATAATTGAACTAGTTATTGCGCAAGCCCCTTGTTGGTACAATAAAGGAACCCTATTTGCAAATCTCATAATCCTTACAGTTTTATCGGCTTCTTGTTCCCCACCAAAAGCCAACGCCACTTCAATAATAAATGGATTTCCTCGATAAACTGAAGGGGGCCTAGTAGTAGAACAATAAAACTCTGCATTAATTTCTTTCCTCAAACCTTTCTCTAATTCTTCTGCACCTATCGGAGAAATGCAATCTGTTGGTGGAGAGATTATTTTTGTTTTCTTTATTCCTTGATACAAACCCTCGGCCATCTCTCTAGTAATTTTCTTAGGTTTAGTCTTAGGTAACAATGCTGAGTTTTGACAAATCTCTTTAGCTGTTCCTGGACCAACCCTTACAAATTCTGTAGTCAAGAACTGTTGCATAGTTTTCGCAGCAGTCACTTCTAACATTTTAATCAACCTTCCTAATTCTATCCCATAAGGATGAGGTTTGATTTCCTTAATCTCCGCAGGCATCTCTTCGGTCACCCTAGGAAATATTATCTGTTCAGCATTAGGATTAGTATAAATTAAAGTTAAATGTGGATTCACAATTGCTGTTTCCTTCAAATATTCGTCAACAGATTGTTTTCCTTTCAAATACGCCCCTTCCATATCGATCTCAATTCTCGTTCCATGGTTCTTCTCTGCCCACTCTACTTTTTCACTTGAAACAATATCTGGATTATTTGTTTGAGTATTAATTTTTAATTTGATTTTATCGGCTTCCTTATCCTTATTAATTTTAGAAAGGATTACTGCCGGCCTTCCAGTAGTTAGCTGCCCATAAAGTAATGTAGCTGAGATCCCAATTCCTTGTTGTCCCCTGGTTGAAGACAGTTTATGAAATTTTGAACCATACAATAATTTAGCAAAAATCTTAGGAATCTGTGATTCAATGATTCCAGGACCATTATCTTCTACAATCATCCTAAAAAGAGTATCATTTAATTGAATTAATTCTATACTTATTTCTGGCAAGATTCTAGCTTCTTCACAAGCATCCAAGGCATTATCAACTGCTTCCTTAACTGCAATTAACAAAGCCTTTCTAGGATTATCAAAACCCAATAAATGTCTATTCTTTTCAAAGAATTCAGAAATGCTAATTTGTCTAGCTTTTTTCGCTAATTCTTCCGCACTCTTCCTTGTCATTCGTAGAAAGAAAAATACTGAATTTATAAGTGTTGTGGTATGATTAATTCTTCTCCTTCAAAAACAACACGAACAACAATGCTAAAAACATCAAGGATGCAGAAACCATATATGCTGTATTAATCGAGTATAAATCTGAAAAATAACCCAAAAACGGAACAAAAATAGCCATCCCCAATTGCCCCATAAAATTATATAACGAAATTAAAGTTGCCCTTTTACTTGAAGTAGCCTCTATATTCAACAAATGACTCACCACTGGCCTTCTCAATCCAAAAAATAAAGAAGGAATAATAAATAATAAAATTGAAACATATCCTAAAGTCAATGTAGCCAAAAGAATCAACAAGGGAGAACCGATAACACAAATAATTAATGTTTTTTTATTTCCAAACCTCTCTGAGAAATTATGGGACATAAAATGTCCAATAGAAGATCCTCCAAAAATAAATGCTGTAATCCAACCAAAATACATTAAAGGAATCTTCTTAAATTCAAAAAATAGTGAACCCATCCTATGGATTGATTCACCAACCCCCAATAAAATAAAACCGATTAACATTAAAAAAACTAATTGTTTATTAGAAATTACAATCTTTGAAGCATTAAACATGTGCCTAAACACATTTTTATGATCTTCCTTTTCATACTTAGGCTCTTTAATAAACAAAATAAGAACAAAAGCAAATCCAAATGGAATCAATGTCATGATAACAGGCAAAGATAGAGAACTTATCGCTAAATATCCCCCAATGACTGAACCAATAGAAGCCCCCAATGGCCAAAGAGCGTGATATGTTCCCACAATCTTCTTGTACAAATGTTCTTTTCCCTCGTCTTTTAAGGTATCATAAATCAACGCACTATCAGTTCCACTCGCTAAAGCCCGGGCAAATGAATTAAAAATAGCAAATAAAACAAACATCCGCATACTTCCACCAATATAAAGAAAAACTATCGCAAAAATAACTACACAATAAGCAGTCACCATTGTTTTTTTCCTTCCGAAAAGATCTGCAATTGCCCCAGTAGGTACCTCAAACAACAATAAAGCCACCGCCTCTATCGAAAAAATAATTGCCACGTTAGTAAAACTAAACAAACTTTTTTCCAAATATAATGCAAGTATGGGAAGAAAAAATATCATCCCTCCAATCACTGAAGCTAAATAAATAAGCAAAATATTCTTAGACTTTATCTGATTAAGTAACATTTCATAGAATAAAGAGGGTATTTATTTAAATCTAACCAATCACTTCAAAAGTCTTTCAATAGTTTCTTTTGTAGCTTTAAACCCTTCATAACCATACGCATGAATTCCTAAATTTTTAGCCACCTTAACATTTTTACTAGAATCATCAAAATACGCGCATTCTTCTCCTTTCAACCCATTCTCTTCTAAGACATTTCCATACGCCTTTTCATCTGGTTTAATAAACCCAGTTTCCCAAGAGAAATAAGCCTTATCTAATTCTTTAAACAATTCTGGAAAATGCTCGCGATAATATTCTGTCCTCTCTCTGAAATTATTTGAAAGGATAAAAACCTTTAATCCTTCTTCTCTCAACCCTTCGACATAATCCAAAAGTTCCAGAACTAACTTTTCTCCAGAAAACCAATAATCAAAAAACTCTCCCTCGTTCAATGACACATTCCACGTATCAAGATAAGGTTTCCATAAAGAGTAACTATCTGAAGCATGGGGTTGTCTAACAACCGGCATAATCTCTTTCAAAGCACCAATGAATTCCTTACTATCCACCCCATGATCTTTTTGGAACCGATCACTCAAAAACTCACTTTCCAAAAAAACCCCATTCAAATCAAAAATTATTGCTTTTAACATCTATCTTTTTACCCAAACAGAATTTCTTTCTTTTTCTTCTCTAAGAATCTATACACAGATTTATGCATTGCTCCTTTTAATAGCATCTCTACAGCTTGGTGAGCTAAATTGACTTCTGCAGTCTCTCCAATGATTCCCACAGTCTTACCGTAAACAGAAATATATGTATTCGTTAATTGTTCAACATTCTCTCGGGCCTTTCCACCTTTCCCAATTAACCGTCCTTTCAAACGAATTAAGGTATTTTTACTCTTCCCAGCAATATCCCTTAAATCCAGAAGTTCTAAAGTATAATCTGTTTTCACTAACAACAATGCTGTCCTAGGGTTAAAACCCCTAGCGATAGCCCTAACAATCTCTCTTGCCAAATATAACATCAAAGCATCTTCACCAACAATAGTCACATCTCCTTCCGAAGAAATATCTAATTTGCACTTAGTTTGCTCTTCAATATCTTTCTTGACTGTCCCATCCTTACCAACTAACACCCCGATTCTTTCTTGAGGAATCTTTAACTCATAAGCAAACTCGTCTCCAACATAATCTCCAGCTAAATCTTCAGAAGTATTTTCTATAAGTTCTGGTTCTTCTTTTCCTTGGATTTCCTTAGTTTCCTCTGTTTCCTTGATTTCTTCTGGCATTTTACTTCTTTTCAGTTATTTCTTTAAATATCTTTTCAAATTCTTCTTCAACTCCTAGTTTTTTGAAAAAATTCAGAATATTATTCAAATCTCTTTTCAGCAGATCTTCAGAGTTAGGGGTACGAACTAAAGTAGTCTGAGAAAAATCTATTAGTACTGGTTTTTCCTTAAAATTCAAAATATTAAATGCAGACAAATCTCCATGAATCAATCCAGATTGATACAATAATTTCATTTGTTTTACGGTTTCCCTAAAAAACCGCCCAGGATCCTCCGGATAAGCATCCTTCAAAGGAGGGGCAGCCTCCTCCTCACCAATAAACTCTTCCACTAAAATGTGATTCTTCAACGCAAATACTTTAGGTACCCTTACCCCTCCCCTCTCTGCGCGAATCAAATTTTTATATTCTCGTTGTACCCAAGAAAAAATTATTTCTCTACGTTTATTCTTCAAAAACTCATAACGCGGATCTTTCTTGATGTAAGCATACATTCTTTTAAAATCGCAATTTTGCACCCTATAAATTTTAACAATAATTTTCTTCTTTCCCTTCTTGGCCATAAACACATTACTTTCCTTCCCTACAAAGATAGGGCTAACCAATTCATCAAAGAAACCCCTACTAACTAACTCAAAGATATTCCTGTGTGTAAATTCATCAAAAACTCCCTTCTGAGTCTTAAATCGTTCTTGGGAAGTCACAGTTACCATTTAACCATTCAAATGAGTTGTGGTTTTAAATAATTTTGTAAAAGTTATAAGGCGTTAACCATCTTCATAACCCTACTTCTCACTCCAAAAATCTTTTGATGATAAATCTCAAAATCTGGATTAAAATCCCCAATTTCCAAATAATAACACTTATTCGTAAACCTCTTTTTAGGAATACTCGTCTTAAGTTGCCTCAATCTTCCTTTTTCTTTTTTTGACAAATCTTCTCTCTTATCCAACTCATCTCTCTCTTTCTCCAAAGCAACGCACGCTTCCTCAACTTCTGGTTTAATGAAATCAAAATACCTACCTCTTTCCTCATCAAAAACGCTTCCATCCAAGGGTTTCCTTTCAAGATAAAAATTAATTTTATACTTTTCATTCACATCATGTCCGGTGTACATATCCCGACTTCGAGTCCAATACAACAACTCCTCCCTACCAACCATTTCTTCAAGAAGGTCTTCCTCCCTGCCCCAAACCAAATCAAAAGCTTCAGAATTTTCTTTCAAGAACACATGACTTAAAAAATCCCCCAACAACCTAGTTTCAAACATACTTTGATAATTAAGTGCCTTCTTTTTCATCTTCAAATTCTTGTACTTTCCTACTAACCTATAAATTGGTTTAAACTCTTCATTAACTAAAACGCCCAATGAATCTACAACCTTAAAATAATATTCTTTTTTATCTGGTAATGTTTTTCCCCTTACAAAAAGATACTCTCCATCTGTATTAATTACCTCTAACTCATTATCATCAATAAATCTCGCTAGATTATCTAGCTTATCTTCCAATAATCCTTCCAAACGATCTATCCCCACCCCATGCCTTCCATAAAAGAATTTTTCTTTTTTCTCAATTTCCCTACAAAGAAAATAAGCTTCAAATAATTGTTCTGGACTCGCACCTTTTACTTCCAACATAGTCTTAATTGGAATGGGAGTATATTTAACGAAAGTTTCCTCTTTCAAGGTTCCTTTTTCAAAATGATGGGGGGCCCATTGAGAATGTTGTTTCATATTTTCATAGGTCATCTCAACCATTTCTTTAATTTGATCAAATGAAAATTGTGGCAATTCTTTTCTCAATTTTTTTGAACTATTCTGCCAAGAAACATATTCCCTAAACATTGGTTCAATAAATTTATTCAAATGTTGTGAAAGATAAAATTGCACCTCAACATTGTCCATCTGCCCATACTTCTCACGAAGAAATTGTTTTAAATCAAATCTTGCCAACAATACTTCCCAAAGATAATCTGCCCAAGGAACATAAATCAGAGAAACATCATCAAAAAAACCCACTTGAGGAAAATAACTAATTTTTTCTGCCAAAAATGCTTCTTTAAAATCCTTTGCCTGTTCCTGCAACTTTGCTTTTTTCTTTCTTATTTCTGGAATAGAATGTTCTAATTTCTCAAAAAATGTACCTACTTCTTGAAAATATTTTCTCTCTCTTAATCCATTAACTGCCGAATGATTATGGGCTGCAGTTCCCAATTCCACTTGGAAATGATTGCATAAAGGAGTTATTGCTTGTGGAAAAGATAACGCATTAAATAAATCCACCATTACTTCAACATCATCTATTGCATACATACAAATCTCATCTGCAGCTTTTAAATCTCCGTCATGCTTAGCAGCTTTTTCCAAGGCCCTCATTTGATCGTAATCAATACTTTTTGAAAATTTATCTTCTCCCAATAAGTATTTTGCAGCTGTTTCAATCTTGTGATCTGGAAGAAATTTATAAGCCAGTTGAACATATTTCAATAAATCAAACACTTGTCTACTATCCACCCTCATTCGTTCAAAGAATTTTTTAGCAACCTCTATTTTTGGGAAAAAATCATCCCTGACTGTTCTATTTTCACGCATCGCTTGTTGTATTGCTTTCAAGTCATATGGTGCGTTATAAGCACAAATAATTTCTGGATCCTCTCCAACAATACTGCCAATAATTCCTTCTAGCAATAATTCTTCTTCTGAACCATAATGAATAATCTTACACCCTTTATGCTCTGACAAAGAAGTTCTTCTAAGTGTGTGTACTTCTTTTTTGAATGGTTGTCCATCTTCTAAAAACAGATAATACATTGTTGCCCAAGAAATCTCCTCTTCGGGTTCATCATAAAGTGGTTTTTCCAAATCTATAAGTAACCATTTCTGTTTTCTCAATTCTCCTTCAGACAAGCTATTCAAAAAATCAATTTTATATGGATTATTAACTAATACTTCTAATCCTTGATTAAACTGATAAGAATAATCATCAACTTGAGGCAAAGAAAAAAATGCTTCTGCTAGTTTTCGTTCCAATTCTTCCTCTGGAACCCTTCCTTCCCTAAGACACACCCCCAAATTCCTAATTCGTTGATTTCTCACCCTTCCAATATAAGATTTTGCCCTTCCTTCTAACTCTCTTTCAGTCTCAACCACAATTTCCTGATAAATTAAACCAATCTCTTGTTGCTGCCGCAGAATTTGCTCCAAAGTTTCAGGAATCACAATTTTGGTATTAGGATTGGCTGTTTGCCAACGTAACAACTCCAAATAATGTCCCCTTATCAACTCCTTGGGCAATTGATCAGCGTTAGAAATTTCCGTTTTTACTTGGATGATGTTTCTTTTCAGAGAGTTGTAAAAGATTCTTTTTTTTTGAAGAAAATCGGTTACTTGCCGATGTTTCTTTTCACTAAGTCTTTTTGTTGGAAAAGTATGTTCATAAAATATGTAAAATTCCCCCAAACCCTTAACAGAGAATTTCGCTTTCTTATCTTTAATAACAACATGATTTAAAAGAAATTTTTCACCCATAAATTCATAACCAATTATCCAAATATATACTTAATGTAATTATAAAATATCTATTGTAATCTTTAAACTTACTTCTCACTTTAATTGTCCCCAAACAGTCATAACATAACCAAAACCTTTATATACAAGTACTTCTGTTAAGTAGTAAACACCTCTAAAAACCACCTCTTTTCACTTGAAAATTTCGGTTTTCGAGTGTCCTAATGGCATTTATGCTTTTAGGATCCTCAGCAATCCTTAAGGTTTGCTGGGGTTTATATTCACTTAATTTCCATATAGAAAACAAAAAAAAGAGAAAGTTTATATATAGGGGGTTCAAATAATATTCAAAGCCCGTCACGAGAGTACCCACTGGAGCTTACGGGAAACCCAAGCTATGAGTCTGGGAGTTAGTGGTACGGGCCTCACATTCACAAAACCTAGAAATTAGGGACACATTCACTTTATCACTCAAATTCACTAATGTAAGATAACCTGATTCACCCTATTTTCTAGAGAAAAATAAAATCATAAACTTTAGAAAGAGTGCACATTCAAATTCATAACTTCACTTCATCACTAACATTCACATTGAAGTGTTAATTATACTTAGTTAAGTGCTTTTTCTATAAGTAATTGGAGGAAAATAAAATGGCAAAAATTAGTCCCGTTGCGGCTAAATATATCGTTCACGCAAATATCTTAATTGAAGGTGTCGTTGACCGACCAGACGTTATTGGTGCAATCTTCGGACAAACCGAAGGTCTTTTAGGAAACGACCTTGAATTAAGAGAACTACAACGAAGTGGAAGAATTGGTAGAATCGAAGTTAATGTTTCTACTAGTTCCGGAAAAACAAATGGAGAAATAATTATTCCTAGTTCTCTAGACAAAACCGAAACTGCAATTGTCGCTGCTGCTTTGGAAATTATCCAACGAATCGGCCCTTGTAATGCTAAAGTAGAAGTTAAAAGCATTGAAGATGTAAGAATCAGTAAAAGAAACTTTGTTATTGAAAGAGCTAAAGCCCTTCTTAAAGAACTTACTGGTAACACCTTACCCGATTCCCAGGAATTGGCCGAAGAAGTATCTAAATCTGTTCGTCAGATGGAGATCCAAGAATATGGTAGAGAACGGTTAGCTGCAGGACCTAATATTGATGAAAATGATGAAATCATTGTTGTCGAAGGTAGAGCAGATGTCCTTACCCTTCTTAAACATGGAATTAAGAATGTTATTGCACTTAATGGAACCTCTGCACCTCAAACAATAAAAGAATTGAGTAAAAGAAAAGTTCTTACTTTGTTTGTTGATGGTGACCGAGGAGGAGATCTTATTGCTAGAGCTCTTTTATCAGTAGCTGATGTAGATTTTGTTTGTAAGGCCCCTGATGGAAAAGAAGTAGAAGAACTAGCTAAAAAAGAAATCCATAAAGCATTGAGAGGTAAAATAACTGCCGAACAAGCTAAACTTGATCTCAACATTGATGACACTGGAAGTCTCAGAGAAGATACAAATGGATCCAAACCTATTAGAAGAACTTTTGAAAGAAAGGCCCCAACTACACAATATAAAAAACCCGTACCTCGAGCACCTGCGCCAAGAACACCTGCGCCAAGAACACCCGCGCCAAGACCTAACAATGCATTAAATCCTGATGTGAAGAAGAAGTTAAAATCTACTCTTGAAGATCTTTTTGGTACCCGGGGAGCTTGTATCTTTGACAAAGACCTAAAAATACTGGGAAAAGTTCCTGTATCTGAACTTTTAACCACCATTAAAAGTGTAAGTAGCGGAATTTATGCAATTGTTCTTGATGGAGAAGTTAATCTGGACTTAACTAGAACTGCCGAACAACTCGGAATTAAAGTAATTGTTGGTTCTGACGTTAAAGCCAGGGGCAATAGTAACCTTTCAGTTTTGAGTAGCTCTCAATTATAAATTCTTTTTTTCTTTTATTTTTTTTAATACAAATTTTAAATCTTCTTCTTGTAAGAAGTCTAATTTTGACCTATCAATAATTAAAAACGATTCTTTTTTGGCTAACTCAATGAACTGATCTTGAATTTTAAGTGACCTAATAATTGCTTTTTCACTTTTCTCACTATTGCGGTTTCTTAATTTAATTAGCTTTTGTAACTTTTCTTTGGACGCTATTAAAAGAACAAGTTGGTTTGATTTTGGTAAAGTAAAATTGATATCTGCATTTTCTGCAGCCAAGATTGCTCTTGCTGATAATTCTGAACAATCAGTATAACAATCCAACCCCAAATCAGAAACTTTCTTTGCATTACTTAATATTTTTTTATAATGGTTAATAAACCAATTGTAACGCTTAGAAGGATCAGCATTAGAAAAAACATTTTCCAAGATATTTTTAGGAATTGTTCCTTCTTCACCTTCGAAAAAAGCAGGTAAGCATTCAATTGCAGACAATTGTTTAATTAAGAAAGATTTTCCCACTCCAGATGTGCCAACAATAGATATTATTGCCATTTTTGTTTATTAACTCAAGATTTTTTTAAATCTTTTTATAATTAATTACCACAACCTTTTTATTCTCTCTTAAATTAATCAGGATTAATGGCTTTTGATGTTATTATTGGTCGTAGTAAAAAAGATCTAGAAAAACACGAAAAAAGAGGTACAATCTTCCTGGGCAAACAATACGTCAAGATGGGAGCAGTCACTTCTCTTTCTAACCCCGTTTATTTAGATGTAGCTTCAAGCCATGTAGTCTTTGTTTGCGGCAAGCGTGGAGGTGGAAAATCTTACACTATGGGAGTTATTGCTGAAGGAATGGCTGAACTAGAACCAGAGATACGACAAAATCTTTCCATCATTCTTCTTGATACTATGGGTGTATATTGGACCATGAAATATCCCAACATGCAAGACTCAGAACTATTAAAACAATGGGATCTCGACGCCAAACCCCTGGATGTTAAAATCTACACCCCTACAAAATTCTATCAACAATACAAAGATGAAGGCATCCCTACTGATTTTCCTTTCTCTATACGTCCTATTGACGTTAACCCCACAGATTGGTGTCATTCTTTTGAAATCAACATTAACTCTCCGGAAGGAGTTCTTCTCAATAAAGCCATTCAAGATCTCATTAACAAAGAAATTAGTTTTGACCTTGATGAAATCATCGAAACGATAAAAGAAGACCAAGAAAGTGATTCTGTAACTAGAAACATTATCCTCAACCAATTTGAAAAAGCTAAGGGGTGGGGAATTTTTGATAAACAAGGAACCCCACTTAAAGATCTTATTTATGGAGGCCAAGTAACCGTTCTTGATGTTTCTCCTTATGCCACAATTCCTTCAGGTTGGGCAATTAAAGCTTTAGTTGTTGGTCTTATTTCCAAAAAACTTTTTGATCAAAGAATGATTGCTAGAAAAACTGAAGAATTCTCAACGATTGATTCTTCTATGCATTATTTTTCTAGAAAAGAAGAAAAACTAGAAGAACCTCTCGTCTGGCTAGCTTTAGATGAAGCCCATGAACTTCTTCCTAAAGAAGGAAAGACTGCTGCTTCTGATGCCCTCATAACAATTCTTAGAGAAGGAAGACAACCAGGAATCTCGTTAATCCTTGCTTCTCAACAACCAGGAAAAATTCACACCGATGTTATGACTCAATCTGATATTGTAATCTCTCATCGACTCACCGCAAAAATGGACGTAGAAGCATTAGGACAATTAATGCAAAGTTACATGCGTAAAGGCCTTGATGAAGAACTTAATCTTCTCCCCCCATTAAAAGGATCAGCAATTGTTTTTGACGATCTTAACGAAAGAATCTTCCCGATCCAAGTCCGTCCACGATCTACTTGGCATGGTGGTGGAGCCCCAATAGCCATCAAAGAAAAAAAAGAATATTTCAAAAAAATAAAAGAATTATAAGCTCCTAAGTTTCTACATCTTATCTAATCTTCCAATTCGATCATCAATTGGTGGATGTGTACTAAATATTTTCTTCATAAAAGATCTTTTTGATTTACGAAACGGAGTAGAAATAAATAAATGTGCAGTGGCTCGATTAGCATGATCAACTAACGGATCTGGGTCTTCCTTAATCTTACGTAAAGCATCAGCCAATCCCTTAGGATATCTGGTCAACAACGCCCCCGATGCATCAGCTAGATACTCACGCTTACGAGATATTGCTAACCTCATTGCCTCCCCAATAAATGGAGAAAGAATCGCCAATACCAAACCTGCCACAATCAACACCCCAGTCAATTGATTATGTTCTCTTCTCCCCCCTCTTCCCCATAAAAAACTCCTTAACAAAAAATCAGACAACAATACGGTTAACCCCACCATTACTGCTGCTAACATCATCACCCTGATATCATAATTTTTAATATGGGATAATTCATGAGCTAAAACTCCCTCTAATTCCAACCTATTCAGTTTTGCCATCAAACCAGTTGTAACACAAACAACTGAATGTTCTGGATCTCTTCCAGTAGCAAAGGCATTCAAGGCAGAATCTTCAATCACATAAACTTTTGGTGGCTTAGCTAGTCCTGCAGCAATTGCTAATCCTTCTACAGTATTAATTAAATATGCATGCTCTGGTTTCTTCGCCTCTTTGGCCTTAGACATTGTCAAAATAGCTCCAGCCCCTTTGTAATAAGTGATCAAGAAATACACTCCCCCAATTACAAATGCCAATCCCAAACCAAAATAAGGACTTCCATAAAAGAATCCAATCACTAATCCGATTAGAGTTATAAATATCAAAAACAAGAAAATCAACAAATATGATCTTCTTTTATTAGCTGCAATCTCTTCGTACATTCCCATTTTAAAAAAATAATAAAAAAATAAAAGCTAACTAAAAGCTAACTTTGACATTTTCTTTTTCCTTTGCTTCTGCCCCAAAGAATTCTTCAATCTTAAATGCGAATAACTTTGCGAACAGGTTCTTAGGAAATACTTGAATCGCTTCATTGTATGCCATTACTGAATCATTATAGAACTGACGAGCATAAGCAATTTTAGATTCTGTTCCAGATAACTCTTCTTGCAACATCTTAAAATTTTCACTCGCTTTAAGATCAGGATAACTTTCAGCAACCGCAAATATTGACTTCAATGCTTCTGTGATTTGATTAGATGCCTTAGCCTTCTCTTCTTTAGTCCCAGACATCAAAGATGTTCTTGCTTTAGTCACTTCTTCTAAAACGCCTTTCTCGTGTGCCATATATCCTTTGACAGTATCTACCAGATTAGGAATTAAATCATATCTTCTCTTCAATTGCACATCAATCTGTGCCCAAGCATTTCTAATCCTAACTTTTAATTTAATTAAGCTATTGTAGATGTACACAATAAACAACACAACCACAACCGCAATAACAACAAGTATCCATGTAGCAACCATTTTCCAACCTCATTATAGTTTATTAAATTAATTAAACGCCTTTATTTTAAATACTTTATGCTAACTATCTCCAAATAACCCCCACATATAACAAAAACTATATAAACCAAAAACCTCTTTCTAGAATATATGGTTTTAGAACATATCTTTCCAGAAAATTGGCTAGAACGAAAAGGAAGATATGCTTTCATCTTAGGAATTATTTATTCTATTGTTGGAGTTCTTCTTGCATCTATCATCTTTAGAACTGATCCGGCGTTACCTGCAGTTGCCTTTACTTCTCTTTTACTGTTACCAGAACTTTACAAAATCTTTTCTATCGAAGAAAGAAAAGAAAGTATGGAAAAAAGAATTAGTTGGCGAGCCCTTTGGAATGATGATATTGAATTAATAAGAATCTATGTCTTCCTATTTCTAGGAATCCTTCTCGTTTATTCTGTTGGATCCATGATCCTTCCAACCTTTCAAACCAACGAACTCTTCCACCAACAAATGGACGTTCGTTTTAACGAGGCTGAACTACAATCACTCTCTGGACAAGCCACTTCTTCAAGTGTATTTAGTGGAAATCTTTTCTGGAGCCTCCTTAGCAATAATTTCTTTGTTCTTCTTGCCTGCTTCATCATGGCTCTCCTCACCGGAGACGGAGCCATATTCTTTATTACTTGGAATGCCTCGGTTTGGGGCACAGTTTTTGGTATAACTGCTAAAGGCGCAAGTATCTTTGCTGGAAAACATCCTTTCTATTTTTTCGGATTAGTTATGTTAATCGTCTTCCCTCACATGATGATTGAAGCAATCTCTTACTTCCTTGCCGCAATCTCGGGGTCTATGATTTCTAAAGATGTCATTTTAGAAAAATTTGCTTCAGACCGCTTCTGGGAAGTTTTTGCCTTTAACATCTATTTATTATTATTCGCCTTAGGATTTCTTCTTGTGGGAGCAATAGTAGAAACATTTGTTCTTAAGAATGTAGGGCTCTATCAAGAAATTATTAGAATGATGATGTTAGGGTTAGGGCTATAATTAAAACAATTAATTAATTCTCATGAGGTTTACAGGCCTCATAAAAATCGCATTGCCCGGTACGCCATTTACACAAAGGAGTTATGGTTTTAGGATAATCTCCTTTAGCTTCAGTTAAAGAAGTATGGCCATGAATCAATTCAATCTCTCGCTTAGCTAACTCCACTAACTCTTCATCCACATCCATCATTTTCAATTTGTGCCGTAAAAAGAAAATCCCCACCTTGGAAGGCAACTTCCCATGTTTCTCAAAATAAAGCAAAGAATAAATTCCTAATTGTAATTTGATACTAGCTTTCATACTAAAACTAGCATTTGTTTTATAATCAATTATTTGAACCTCTTCCTCTAAATGTTGAATTGCATCAATAAATCCTCTTACTGAATAATTATCTGATCTATATTCTTGCTCTCTTACTGGAGTCAATTTTTGGAATGCTTCTACTAAAGAAATTTTATCATCATCCATTTTCTCTTTAATATCTGTTAAGAAATGATTAACCCAATTCATCACCATCAACAATGTCTCTTCAAAATAAAACATTTCTTGATCTTTATTCAAACCCAACCCTTCTAATTTAGGACCATACTTCTTCCAATTAAACACCAATAATCTCTGAATCGCTTCTTTAAACTTAAGTTCATATTCTTCCCCAAAACTAGCAACCTCAATATCATAAAAATCTTCTAATACTGAGTGGGCAATATTTCCTCTCACTTGGTGAATGTTGGATACAGAAGGTAACTTTTCAATATAATTATAATAATATTTTCTTTTACATTGCTTAAATGTATTAATTGATGAAGGAGATTCCACCCGTTTTGCCATGCAATTATTTCTAAACTCCTTCTTTATATGTCTTTCCCATGGTTGTCTAGTTGTCTAGTTGATTATTTACCGAATAAAACCTTGTCCATCAAAAGGAACCAGAATCTTCTTCGTGTGTAAATAATGAGAAACTCCAAACGCTATTGCAAAGAATATTACCACAACCCATCTACTCACCCAGAATCCGCCCAACAAATAACCAAACAGAAAACCCAAGATCATCAAAAAGAATGGAAAGATCGGCTCTTTAAACCTTTTCAAGTAAAATATCCTTCCAGACAATAACCCAGCTAAAATCACAGTTAGATAACTCAATGTAGCACTAAACAAAAGTATTGACAACAGAAATCCAACTAATAATAAAACAACTGTTGAAGTTTCCGCCCAAGTTTCATTAAATCTTTTTGCTAGGTTCATTTTAATCCTTATTTGTTTGAAGTTATTAAATATATCACTAAAGATATTATTATTGTCAAGATAATTGCCATAATCAACCCAATCTTACCAAACACCATTAACAATAAGATTACTAACAATACTAACAATGCCACACCTACATATTGTCCCTTCATCCCATAAAACAAGTAAATCCCGTCCAATTGCGGAAGAGGAATTAAAGAACAAACTGCAAACACTAAACACATTACTAAACCTTTTTCGAAAAACACTGAAGCCGGAAAAATATAATTCCCTAATCTAAACAAAATTGCTGCAATCAGATTTCCTAATATTCCCCACAAGGCCGCCAATCCCATATCTCCATAATTAAACCCATATCTAAATTCTCCCAATCTTTGCCTTACCATAAAAGAAGCCCAAATTCCTCCGGGAATGATTATAGTTAACCATCCTTTTGTTAAGAAGGCCAATACTAAAGCAATTGCTATTCCCAGCCACCAGGTTCTGAATTCAATTTTATATCCTTGTGTCAAAGCAAACCACTTTTGAGGTAAGATATGAGCAAAAAATACAACTACGGCTGCCAAAATAATTAGAATTAAATTCTTCAAACCTATCGCCAAATTAAAAGAATCTCCCCCCCATGACCTAAAAGAAAATATAAAACCAGTTACAAGTATCGCCACAACTAAACCAGACATCTCTTGTTTAGTTAAAGGCAAATGTTCCTTCAATCTTGCCTTAGTTTCCTTCCATTCTACCATTAACTCTAAGAAAATTTTTACCTATTTAAAATATTCTATTAAAAACAACTCTCACTTCCTCTCCAATAACCAAAATTTGAGCTCTCCTCCGCCCCGAACTATCTCTTGTTCTTTGATCAACTTAAATTTAGAAGAAATCGTAACCTCCCAACCCTTACGACCAATTAACATTAACGTCCCTTTTTTCTTTAACACATAACCAGTTTGATAATAAATCTCATTTAATTTTTCTTCATCTTTCTTGGTTATCTGAAGAATAACTCGATCAAAAAAGTCTTCTTTAAATTTAACATCTGATTCATCTAAACTCATTTTACTTAATTCTAGCACATCTCCTACTTTTGCAATTTGAGAATTTTTCTTAGCAGCTTGCCAATTCATTCTACTCTCCTCAAATCCATATATCTTCCCCCCTTCTTCGCCCTTTTTTCCCAAGTCTTTCTTAGAAAAATCTAACTTTTTAAATAAAGGAATCTTTCCCATAGCTTTAGTTTCATTAACCTTTCTTCCTGAAATAAACAATGCCGCTTCAATAGCCAAAGTCCCATCTTTAAGAAATCCGGCCAACAAGTTCTCACCAGAAACAAAACCACTTTCTCTTAAAAAATAATAAGCCAAATCTCCCTTCATTGACGCTGAATTAGTAAAAACCCGATAATCGCGAGAACTTAAATCTCTTCCACAAACATCTATTCCCAAAAAATATTCCTCTCCATTAAAAAATACAACTAAAAGAAAATCTGGTTTCTTTAAATCAATTCCCAGCTCTAATTTTTCTTCAACAGAAGAAAAAACTTTCCCCGCCACTGATTTAGCTATATTCAAACGTTCATCATTTCCTTTAACCCCTTCCACTTCTACCTTAATCTTCGCTTTTGGAAAAAAATAATCATCCCAATTAATCTCAGAAAAATCTAAATCTTCTAAATCTTTAACCTTATCTAATCCAATTAACAACCTTCTAAAAGATTGTCCATGTAAAACTAATTCTAAAATTTTCTCTTTCTCTTTAATTTCAACTTCAATCACAGAATCAAATTTCTTAACTTTCTTACCAACTATTTCCTTAACTTCTTCTTGACAAACTTTTTCTCTTCCTTTCTCTATTAGAACTAAACAGTTCATTCTTCACTTCCTTCTTCACTTCCTTCTTCACTTCCTTCTCCAATTGATTCACTTGATTCACTTGCTTCTTCACTTGCTCCTTCACTTCCTTTTTCAATCCCATCATTCCCTTCTTCATTTACTTCATCTTCCACCATGATCTTTGCTACTGCCGCCACTTCATCACCTTCGCCCAACCTCATTACTCTTACTCCTTGTGTGGCTCGGCCAATTTTAGAAATGTCTGCACATTTAATCCGTATTGCCACTCCGAATCTAGAAACCAACATTAACTCTTCTTCGCCATCTACTATTTTAACAGCAACTGCATTTCCATTCTTCTCTGTGACTTTAATATTAGTAACTCCTTTTCCTCCCCTTCCAATTAAACGATATTCTTCCACAGGAGTCCTCTTACCATAACCTTTTTCACAAATAGTCAAAATATTCTTGCCTTCTTCAGAAACAATCATCCCTATTAATTCGTCCTCTTTAGAAATTCTCATTCCCCTTACTCCTCTCGCCGTTCTTCCCATCGGCCGTACATCTCCTTCTTTAAATCTAACTGCCATTCCTTTTTTACTTGCCAAAATTATCTGTTCAGAACCTTTGGTTAACTTGACACTCACTAACTTATCTCCTTCATCTAAAGTTAATGCCCTTATTCCTCCTTTCCTCGGTCGAGAGAAATCCATCAAATCAGTTTTCTTAACCACTCCTCTTGAAGTAGCCATAAATAAATATCCTTCTTTAAAGTCTCTTACTGGAATAATTGCTGAAATCTTTTCTTCACTTCTTAATCCAAGTAAATTAGAAATATGTTTTCCTTTAGCTTGTCTACTTCCTTCTGGAAGATTATAAACTTTTAACCAATGTAATTGACCTTGATCAGTAAAAAATAACAAGTGAGAATGTGTGGAACAAACAAAAATGTGTTCTACAAAATCTTCTTCCTTCATCCCAGTGGCCTTGATCCCTTTTCCTCCCCTTCTCTGAATCTTATAAGCACTTAAAGGAATTCGTTTAACATATCCTGAATGTGTTCTCGTTACAACTACAGTTTCCTCTTCGATTAACTCTTCTAAATCTACTTCTCCTTCTTCTTCACTTTCTACAATTACAGATCTTCTTTCATCACCATATTGTTCTTTGATTCCTTCTAATTCTTCTTTAATCATGCCTAAAACTTTTTCTTCAGATGCAAGAATTTCCTGATACTCTCCAATTTTAAAATTAAGTTCCTTCTCTTCTTCTCTTATTTTTTCTTGTTCTAAAGAAGATAATTTTTGTAAACGCATTTCCAAAATTGCTTTAGCTTGAACTTCACTCAATTGATAACTACTTATCAAAAATTCTTTAGCTTCAGCTAAATTCTTACTTTTCTTAATTCCTGCTACAACTTCATCAATATTATCTAACGCTACAATCAACCCCATTAAGAGATGGACTCTTTTTTCAGCTTGATCCAAATCATATTTTGTTCTCTTAGTAATAACATCTTTCCGATGCAAAACATGATGGTTAAGTATTTCTTTCAAACCTAATATTTTTGGTTGTTTATTATCTAAAGCTAACAAATTTATTCCAAAAGAAACTTTCATCCTACTAAATTTATATAATTGATTTAAAATCACTTGGGGATCAACATCTTTCTTTAAATCCACCACTACCCTAATCCCTTCTCTATCTGATTCATCATTAATATTACGTATCCCTATAATCCGTTTATCTCTTACCAATCCCGCAATTTGTTCTATCAACTCTGCCTTGTTAACCATATATGGAATCTCTTTAACGATGATTTTCCCTGGTTCCATCACTACAACAGATTTTATCACTACCTTACCCTTTCCTTTAGCGTAAGCATGCCAAAGCGCTGACCCACATAATACTTCTCCGCCAGTTGGAAAATCTGGCCCTGGAATTATTTGCATCAATTCTTCGACGTTTATTTCTGGATCATTAATCAGAGCAATCACTCCATCACAAACTTCTTTAATGTTGTGTGGTGGAATAGATGTGGCCATTCCTACCGCAATCCCAGTAGAACCATTAACTAATAAATTAGGCAATTTATTTGGTAATACTTCTGGTTCCTTCAAACTTCCATCAAAATTATCTTTAAAATTAACTGTATCCTTTTCAATATCTCTTAACATCTCTTCAGCAAGTTTATTCAACTTAGCTTCAGTATATCTCATCGCTGCTGCCCTATCACCATCAACACTTCCAAAGTTTCCTTGTCCTTTAATCAATGGATATCTCAAGGAAAAATCTTGAGCCATTCTTACTAAAGAATCATAAACAGCAGAATCACCATGGGGATGATACTTACCCAAAACTTCCCCTACAATTCTTGCACATTTTTTAAAGGGCTTATTATGCAGCATTCCTAAGTCGTACATGGCATAAAGAATTCTCCTATGAACTGGCTTCAACCCATCACGAACATCTGGAAGAGCACGACCTACAATCACAGACATGGCATAATTTACATACGCCTCTTTCATCTCCTCTTCAATAACCCGAGGAATAATCTTATCACTAGAAGATTCCTGATCTTTCTGGCCTTCTTCTGGGCCATTATTTGCTGTGTTTGGGTCCATTTTTTAGATAAATTTTAGTAATTTCAAATTCGAGCTTTATCGACGATAAACTATAAGAAATTAGAGGTCTTGGGGCTTTATAAAGATTGTGGTTTTATTTATTCAAATCTGAAGAAGATTTAACTCCTTTCATTGCTTCTTTTATTTCATCCTGGGTTGCTTCTTCCTTCTTCCGAATTTCTATCAATTCTTCTACTTCTTCGGCTTCTTTTTCAACTTCTTCAGCCTCTTTCAACACTTCAGCAGGGACATTTTTCAAAAAAGCTTGTTTGGCTTCTTCCGAAGGCAAATCAAAATACTCAAAAAACTTACCAGTCAATTTTAGCTTATATGTTCGCCCAAATCTTTCCTTACCTACCAGGCCCATTTCCATCAATTGTTTGATGTGTTCATAAGCTTTATTATGTCTTAATTTAATGATGTCAGATTGAACCACTGGATACTTCCAAGCGATTACTGCTAGTGTTTCTATTAAACTCTTATCCATATCCAATTCAGTAACAATATTATCTACTAAGGGCAAAAATTCGTCCCTAACTGTTAATTTCCACCGATCTTCTCTTTGAATAACTCTCAAAGAATGATCTCTTTGACCATAATCTTCCTTTAACTCTTTCATACATTCTTCTACCTCTTTAGCATCCAAAGAACATAAGCTACTCAATCTTTCAATAGAAATTTCTTTACCTACGGCAAACAGGACTGCTTCCACCTTTTTTTTATTACTCTCCCTTCCATCCATCTCTTCGCTCATTATAATAAAAGAATGAAAAGCGATATTTTTAAGTCTTTCTCTTTCGGTCCCAATTTACCTAAAAACCGCTCACTTTACTTATCAAATTTTTCCTTTACTAAAGAATAAACACCATCTTTCATCTTCACTGTCCCTTTATCCAAAAGGCTATCTAAAAAGTCTTCTACTTTCGCTTTGTCTACTCCAGTGTATTTACTCATTTCTTCAGAAGTCATTTCTTTTTTACCCAACAAAATCACCAAATAATTGCTTAATAATCTAGACATATTTTTCTTCAAAGAATCATTCTCAAATTTAACCTGTTTAGCAACCATATCTACATTATGTAATTTGGCTTGCAAATCATTAATATATGCTGTAAAATCTTCACTAGTAACTACTAAACTCTCGGGTTCTAATATCTCAATCACTGAAGGCATATAATTAAAGCAAAAGTTCGTTAAATCAGTCAACTCTTTCATTTCAAACTCTAATTCTGTAAATGTAGCCCACATCTCACTTTCTTGTTTTTTGGCCTCGGCAAAATCTTTTCTTAATACATTATAAGTTTCATCTTTGATTATTTTTTCTACATATCCTTGCATAACTGATTCCACATGTTCTCTAGGTTTACCCAATACTTCAATAACTGCCCTACATAAAATCTTTTTTTCCATATCTTTCTCCAAATAACTTTCGTTTTTAAGTTTTTCCCTTAAAATTTCCTTTCTCCCAAATAATTAAAACCACGCACAACAAACTTATGGTAATTAAAAGCAAATAAACCATCAAATTTCCTGCTTTTGCTGAACTCGATTCATAGACAACCACCCCAGTAATATCATCGACAATCATTTCTTTCTTACTTTTCAATCTCTCTTCATCACTAGAAGAACTCAAAGAAGCTTCTTGTTGCAATTCTTTGACTTCCAAATTTCCTCCCAAATCTTCCCCTAACACTCCATCTATTTCTTCATTGGTAACTTCCACCAATTCATCTCCCCAATTCATTTCTTCAACGTAATCCAAATAATCCCTACATATTTCTTCATCCACTCCAGAAATCACAAAACCTCGCTCAACCCTTAACCCCAAACCTTCCAAAATTAGATTATATTCGCCGTCTTTAAATTTATTATTACAATTAGGAATCAATTGAATTGGAAAAGTAAATGGATATTCTTTGAATTTATCATAAACATTCATCTTACTTCTTTTACTCACTGCCTGGCCATTCTTCTCTGCCCACAATTCCACTGCATGTTTTGTCTCCTCTCCTTTATACACAGTGAGTTTAACTTTAAACTGATCTCCCCATTCTGCTTCGTTATCTACACCCAAATAAAGTTCTTCTATCGCTAAAGAAGAATCACTATTTTTGTAATCTGGATTAATTGCAATCAATTTACTAACTGAATCATCCTCCTTCACTTCGTCTTCGCAACCAACTTCAGAAATTTGAAAAGTTAATTGATAAACTCCTTCCATTAAATTTGGAGAATATTTCTTAGTTTCAAAAGTTTCCACTTTTTTATTAGTCCATGGAGAATATTCCTTCAAAATCTTTCCATTGATATCCTCTAAATATCCTTTAACAGTTACTTCACTTCCTTCTCCATAATCTCTTCTTACAATTAATTCAAACTCTAATTCCTCTCCCAAAAAAATAGATTTTTCAATTACTAATTCCAGTTCCCAATTACATTTCCCTTCATAGATATTCTCTTCTCCAGGAGTTGGAACTGTCTTATACCACTCTCCATTTACTTTTGCCCAAGACATTCCTTCTGTACTACCAGAATAACTGACCTCCTCCAACAACAAACCCTCATAAAATAATCTCACTTCATCATAACCATTATTATTTAAAGAAAAATCAGTATCTCCATCTCTATAGATCACCACATAATCTCCTACTCCTAAAACTACTCCCGTTAAAACAGAACTTTCTACAATATACAATTCATTATCATCTCCAGAATCCTTTAACAACAAACCCTTTATCTCTACCGCATGTTCTCCTCCATTGTAAAGTTCTATCCATTCTCCCTTAGGTTTCTCACCTCCATCTTCCCCAAGAGGATCTGCCATAATCTCAGAAATCTCCAACCCCTTAAAATCTGTAGACAGCTTGCTAACACTATTTTCCTCTCCTGGAGTCCCTCCTTCTTCTAAACTTTCTCCCCAACTCCCTTCTTCTCTTCGTTCTAAACTTTTACCATTCCCATCCGCCAGATCAACAAAATTAGAATAATCAAAATTATCTTCGCATCCCTCTTTGCCCCCTAAAACAATTTCTTCACCAGAATTCTTTAAATTTATTTCTCCTCCACTAATTTCTCCTTCCGCATAAAAATTTTCTTCAAATTCTTCTAAATTCCTTACCACTAAGAAATAATCTTCTTTTGAAATAATCCCTCCTAACTCCTTCCCATCTAACAAACAACCAGTAAGATTTATTTCTTCCCCAAAATTATACAATTCTATCCATTCACATTTAGAATCACTACATTGATTAGGATCATACATTACTTCATTAATCAAAACATCTCCCCAAATTAAAGGGGCCATAGAAATAATAAAAAATAACCAGGTTCCCAAAAAAACAACTCTTCTCAACTCTTTCCCCACCATCAATTTAATCCAAAATTAACCCCAATATATACTTTTCCATTTTTCACTATTCAAGAATACTCAAAAAAGTTTTTAATACTACTTTTATTTAAACACTTAAAATGGGATTATTCTCTAGAAGAAAAAAGTTGGACGTTCCTTTACCTCCTTCAGAAGATGTTTTGCGTTTTCCTAGATCTTCTGAAATAGCTAGGCGTATTGAACCAGAAAAAATAAAAGAAGCAGTAGGTCTTCAAGAACCCAAACCAGAAGAACTTCTCCCCCCAGAACATCAAGGGAAAGAATTGGACTCTACGTTTCCAGAAGAAACTGCTATGTCTCAAAGAACTTTTTTCATTGATGCTAAAAAACCATTCTTCTTAAGAATGCAAACCCATCAAGAAATCTATAAAAACGCACTAGAGATGAAAAACAACTCTTTAGAACTTTCTGAAGTTACTAACGAAATTACAGACTCAGAGTATAATGATGACCGACAGTATGAGAAACTAAAGAATTCCCTCAAAAGAGTACACGATAAATTACTTCAAGTAGATGAAACAATTTTCAAAAGGTGATAATAATGGAAAAAATGCCTGTCTTTGTTAAAGTTGATGAATATAAAGATATTTTAAGTACTATGGAAACAATTAAAGCTAAAATGCAAGACGCTAGAAACACCATTCGAAAGCTTGGTGAGCTCAAAAATGAAGAGGATTCTCAAATCCAAACTTGGCAATCTGCATTAGTAGAAATTGAAAAGAAAATTCAATTTATTGATCAGTCTTTACACGAACCAGAATCAGTCTAAGATGGCTAAAAAAACGACTAGAAAGAAAGTAACTAAAAAGAAGGTTACTAAAAAGAAAGGTGAACCACTTTATGTTGGTGTAGTTGAACCTGAAACCTTACGTAAAGATATTCTTGAGTCTGTTAGAGAGTTAATTCAATTTCTTCAAAGTTACGAACAATTCAAAAAGTTAAAAGATGAAAAGAACCGTACTCTGGCTATTCTTAAAAGTGATGTTAAAGACATTAAAAGTGAAGTTGAAAAGCTTAAAATGTATTTGAAGAAAAGTGCGGCTTCACTTCCAGCCCCCGCTCCAATTAAAAAATCTATTCCCAAGGAGATAGAACCTCAAAAAGATTCTTTTGAAGAAGTTCGCACATCCCCAGTATCTAGAAGATCTAACGAACTTGCCGCTCTTGAACAAGAGTTGGGAGAAATTGAAAAGAAACTGGGCACATTAGGTTGATTTCTTATTTTTTCTTTTAATCTAACAAAATTTATAAAACATTACTAAATTTAACTTCTTATTCCAATTATGTGGGTGTGCCGGAGTGGTCAAACGGGATGGACTCAAAATCCATTGGCTTAGTGCCTACGCAGGTTCGAACCCTGCCACCCACACTTTTTATTCTTAAGAAGAGAAATTATTATATAACCAAAAGATACTTTTAAAGAAAACATGGAATCATTAGAAATCAAACTAAAATCTGATTGGAAACAAAAGTTACCAGTTTATGGCCTTTACCAATTACATCAAGATAGCAAGGCAGGAAAGCCATTAATAACCGAACCATATGCAACCGGATCAAATACACCATATGTAAGATATCAAGCATTCTCAATTGTTGCTGCCACAGTAGGAATCTGGTATGGTTTATCTCAATTATTTCAATAATTTTTTAATTTTCTTCTTCAACAGTTAAATATATAAACAAAACAATAGTCTTTTCTCGAGATGAAAACAGCAAATTGTAAAAGTTGTCCTGCGCTTTGTTGTAAATATGTTGCATTACAAATCGACACTCCAGAAAACAAACAAGACTGGGATAATTTATTCTGGTATCTTCACCACGAAAACATTAAGATCTACCTTGACCACGAAGATGATTGGATGATTGAATTCAAAACTCCTTGTAAAAACCTTCTCGCCCATAACCAATGTGAAATCTATGAACACCGGCCCAAAGTTTGTAGAAACCACACTACTTCTGAATGTGAACATCATGGTAAAAAATCTCCTTACAAAAAATTATTCGAAAACGCCCAAGAACTAAAAATATACTTAGAAAAAGAAAACATTTCTTATCAATTCAAACACCTCCAAAAATAAAAAAAGGGTGTTAAATTAACCCAACATTTTTAAATCATCAAAAAATCTTTATCTTATGCCTATAGAAATATGCTCCATTGGTGGATACTCAGAAACTGGAAAAAATTCTACTGCAATCAAAGTAGATGACGAAGTAGTTGTCCTAGACATGGGCCTTCATATGGAAAATTACATCCGCCATACTGAAGATGAAGATATTTCTGCCATGCATTATGATGAATTGCTAAAAGTAGATGCAGTTCCTAATTATGGTTTAATTAAAGATTGGAAAGAAAAAGTCATTGCCATCGTCCCTAGCCATGGTCACCTTGACCACATTGGAGCAATTCCTTTTGCCGCCTCAATCTTTCCTAAAGCTCCAATTGTTTGTACTCCTTACACTGCAGAAGTTCTAAAAAGCATCTTTAGAGATGAAAGAATTAAAATCCCCAACCATTTAGTCTCCCTTAATCTAAATTCTAAATACAAATTATCCAACAAGATTTCAGTGGAATTAGTTAACGTCACCCATTCTATTCCTCAAGCTTCTATGATTGTCATTCATACTCCTTATGGAAAAATAGTTTATGCCAATGATTACAAATTTGATCGTCAACCAACCTTAGGTAAAAAGCCAAACTTCCAACGATTAAAAGAAGTTGGTGAAGAAGGAGTATTGGTCTTAATCAATGAATGCCTTTACGCCCATGAACACAAAAAAACACCCTCGGAATCTGTAGCCAAACAAATGCTCAAAGACGTCATGTTGGGAGTTTACACCGAAGGAAAAGGAATGATAGTTACTACATTTTCCTCTCACTTAGCAAGATTAAAAAGTATTATTGAATTAGGGAAAAAACTCAATCGAAAAATAGTTTTCTTGGGTAGGTCTCTTTCCAAATATGTTGATGCTGGAGAAAGAATTAATATTGTAAATTTCAGCTCAGATGTCAGAATCATCAAACATCGGGATAAAATAGAAAAGTTCATCAAAAGAATAAACCGGGAAGGTAAAGAAAAATATCTAATCGTTTGTACTGGCCATCAAGGAGAACCAAAAGCCATTCTTTCACGATTAGCCAGACAAGAACTTCCATTTAAGTTCTCTCCAGGAGATGTTGTTATCTTCAGTTGCTCTGTAATTCCTGCAGAACTAAACAAAGAAAACCGAGGAATTCTCGAAAGCCAATTAAGAGATAGAGGGGCAAGAATCTTTAGAGATATTCACGTTTCTGGCCACGCCGCTAGAGAAGACCATCGAGATTTAATCGAACTCATCAAGCCAAAACATATCATCCCTTCTCACTCCGGTCGAGAAAGAGCCAACCATCTCGCTGAATTAGCTGAAGAAATGGGCTACAAAAGAAACCAGACCGTCCACCTCATGGAAAACGGTAAAAGAATTATTCTTTCTTAAATCAATTACTCCATTACCATAAAACATATAAATGGGCAAGTTCTCAAGCATTTAGAGGGAAAACCATGAAATTAGTCTTAGCAGAACCAAAATTTTTCAAAGATAGTATTTCTATAATCTCAGAGCTAGTTACAGAAGCAAAGTTCAAAATTAATCAAGATGGTTTAGAATTAGTGGCCATGGATCCTGCCAACGTAGCTATGGTTATTTTCAAGCTTCTTAGTAGCTGTTTTACCCAATACCAAATTGATAAAGAAGAAGACATCGCCATTAACCTAGGAAACTTAAAACAAGTGCTTAGAAGAGCTAAAAGTGATGATGTCCTTACCTTAGAAACTGAAGAAAACAAACTTAAAATCCAACTAAGAAGTAATACTACCAGATCATTTTCTATTCCTTTAATTGAAGTTGAAGATAAAGAACAAAGAGTTCCAGAATTAACCTTCCCTTTGATTATAGAAACCAATCCTTCTATTCTCAGCGAATCTATCGAAGATGTAAGTGTAGTTGCGGAATCTGTAACTTTATTAGGAGAGAAAAACCAGTTAGTGATTAAAGCTGAAGGTGACCTGTCCAAAGTTTTCATTGAAATAAATCCAGATGAAGAAACAGTTATTACAACAGACTCAGTGGATAAATTTAAGGCAAAATATTCTATTGAATATCTTAAGAAAATGATTGCTGGGGGAAAACTAACCAACAAAGTTTCTCTTAAATTCAATAATGATTATCCCCTTAAGATAGAGTATATTGTCCAAGACCGACTTTCTCTAGCATTTATTCTTGCTCCAAGAGTAGATAACGATTAAACTAGGAAAAAATGAAATATCTTGTCGACTTCTACCAAGAATTATCTGACCTTCCTGCTGATGCCGCCCTTTTAATGCGAACCGAAAAAGAAGACCTTACTTCTAAAGTTCAACGGTTCTTAGAAGAAAATAAGATACATTATATTGCCGGAATAGAAGCCAAAAATCAAGTAAATTTTTATATCTCTTCAGATCAAAGATTAACAGCCCAAACCCAATTAAAAGAATATTTATACTCTCAACAACCTTAACTTCCTACACTTAACCTTAAAAATTCTTCTCCAGAATAATTAGTTAAAAAATAATTAAAAATAACTAATTCCTGATGTAATTTACTATAATCCATTTTATTCTTCTGTTCCTTCAGGCCTACTAGGAATAGCTGTTCTTGAAATTATTAAAACATCTCCCACTGCCTTAACTAGCTGATGAGGAACAATAACTCCTTTCGCTGAACCTAAAACCCTACTCAAGAAAGAATTCTTAGTGGATTTAATTTTCCATCCAGAAACCTTATTTGTTGTGATTATACTATCTTCGATATCGCCAAAATAATCCCCGGCATCAGTATAAACTCTCATATCATATGTTTCTGAAATCTTTTTCATCTTAAGCATCTTAAAAACCTCCGTGTAATCCTCGTTTATTTAAATTTAATTTAAACCACTTAAGTTTAAATACTTTTCTATTATCTAAAACCATTATGCAAATCGAAATAATTGGCACATCTCACATTGCTAAACAATCAATTCAAGACATTAAAAATAGAATCAAAAACAATCCTCCAGACATAATTGCTCTTGAATTGGATTCTCAAAGAGCTACTGCTTTACTTACCGAACAAAAAAGAAAAGTTTCCTTGGCTGACATCCTCAAGATAGGAGTTAAAGGCTACCTCTTCGCTAAACTTGGCCAATATTTCCAACAAAAATTAGGTAAAATGGTCGGAATCTCTCCGGGAACAGAAATGCTTACTGCCCTAAATTTAGGTAAAAAACATAAATTAAAAATTGCTCTCATCGATCAACCCATCCAAATCACCCTAAAAAAATTCTCCAAGACCTTAACCTGGAAAGAACGTTTCAATTTCTTCTCTGACTTAATTCAAGGATTACTTTTCAAAAAAAGCCAAATCAAGAAAATGGGCTTAGAAAACTTTGACCTAAGTAAAGTTCCTGAAGAACAACTTATTGAAAAATTAATCCAACAATTAAAAGACCGTTATCCAAATGTTTACAAAGCATTATTATCTGACCGTAATAAGTATATGGTAAAGAAATTAACTAAATTACAAAAAGATCATCCAGACCAAAAAATTCTTGTGATTGTAGGGGCTGGCCACAAAAAAGGGATGATTTCTCTACTCCACAAAATAGACATTGTAAACTAAGTTCTCGAGAACAACAAGAGTCACCCATTAGTAAAAATTTCCCAAAACATTTATAAAGGGCCGAACAAAATTTTATGTTGTAGGGTGGTGTTTGGCGTAGGGTCCTCGACCCAGGAAAGTCCGCCCACCGTCAACCAGCACTTGTTGGTTGTCATGACCACTCACTGTGTGAGAGTCAGAAATGGCTGTCCATGGCTCAGAAACGACACGTCCTTTGGGATATGGGATGATGATGGCGAAGTTATCTGCGAAGATAACAAGTTAACCCGCGGACGTCCCCAAAGGGATCGATGAAACGGCGAATACTGGTCGGTGCAAGTTGTTACAACGCTTAGTAGAATGCCAAAACAAACCATCGCAATCATACTTAATGATTGTTTGGGTTTGACAGAAGGCGGCTTATCCCACCCTACACAACCTTTATATACAATTTAATAATTAAAATATCAAAATGGCCCAAGACAACAAAATAAGAATGCCTTCTGGACAAGGAGGACTAACCAGATATTTTGATGAATATAAATCAAAGATAGAAATCCCTCCAAGTGCAGTCGTTGTTCTTTGTATAATTGTTGTTTTTTTAATAATTGCCCTACATCAATTTGGCGCCTTATTTTTTAATTAATAACTCTATGAGGTAAAATAAAATGTTTCCTGGCGTAAATCCTAGACAAATGCAAAAGATGATGAAAAAGATGGGGATGCAACAGCAAGAAATCCCTGCCACTGAAGTAATCATCAAAACCGAAGAAAAAGAGATCATCATTACCAATCCTTCTGTTTCCAAAGTTAACATGATGGGACAAGAAACTTTTCAGATTTCGGGAGAAATTCATGAAAGAACTCTTTCTACAACCCCTGAGATTTCTGAAGAAGACATCAAAACAGTGATGGAACAAACCGGTGCAAATGAAGAAACAGTTAAAGAAACGATTGAAGAAGCTAAAGGAGATTTGGCTGAAGCAATCATGAAACTGAAAAAAGAAGAATAAATCTCCCAAATATTTTTATATTTCTTTCCACTCACTACTTTAATGGAGAAATTTCAAATTCTTAGAGAGGACGCTCTTAAAAATTACCGCATGGCAGATCACATGCTCCATGTTACCTATCCTTTGATCAAAGACACCAAACTTCTTCTGGGAGTTGCCATAAACATCTATCATTCTCATTTAAGTGCCCTATCTAGTATCCTCCACCATGACCATCTTTTCAAACTTGTTCCCTTATTCGAAGATAGTTTTGAAAGTAAAATCCTTGTTTTCCAGAAAAAGTGTCTTAATCGCCACAAAATTAATAAAGATTTACTCAATTCTTTGTTGGAACTTAAAGAAATTATGGATTTACACAAAAATAGCCCAGTTGAATTCCGTCATAAAGATAGATTCATAATATGTACTAATAATTACAAGATACAAGCCATAACTACAAATCAATTAAAACTCTACTTACAAAAAACAAGGAAATTTCTTGATTTAATGAATAAAATAACTTTAAAGAATGAACGAATATTTAGAAGAAGCTAAAGAAGAACTAAAACGACTTGAACATATTATTTATGTCAGTTTAAAATATACTCGGACAGTAGATATCCTTAGAAATGGAATCAACAGACTGATTAGTACTTGTGATTTTTTGGTAGAAGCGATTCTTGAGGATGCCAAAGAAAAAGGCCATCTTCCTTCCATCCCTCCTTCTCCTGCTTTAAGAAACCGACTTGTTCCCAAAATTTATCCAGAAGACACAATATTATTAAAGTTTATTACATTTTCAATGTATCTAAGAGATATAATCCATGCCAAATTCGACCGTAGAGAAGAATATCGAAGACACGTAACCATGATTGCTAAACTCGAAGACAGTACCAGCGAAACCAAAATCGACAATCTCGTCAATTTGGAAAAATTCGCTTATGGATTCTTTGATTATGTCCTTGAATTTTTAGAAGGAAAACCCCTAGAAGATGACTAAATTTATTGCTATAATCTCCGGAAAAGGAGGTGTTGGAAAAACCACCACCATCCTCAATTTAGGTAGTGCCTTAATGAAAAGAGGGAAAAAAGTAATTCTCCTTGATGCCAATTTCATGACTCCTAATCTTTCTCTTCATTTGGGTGTCCCTTCTCCAAAAAGTCACCTTAATGATTTTCTTAAAAAAAAGAAAAGCCTAAATGAAGTTATCCACATTCACCATTCCGGATTAAACTTTATCCCCTCTTCAATCTCTTATCAAGATTTCAAAAAGACTAATCCTGAAAACCTTAGTGAAGTTTTTGAACATCTTGAAAATTTAGCAGATTTTGTCCTTGTTGATAGTCCTGCTGGTCTAGGCCATGAATTAATCCACATTCTTAAAAACACTGATGAAACAATAGTTATTGTTAACCCAAATTTGAGTTCCTTAGTAGATGCCCTCAAGGCAATTGAATTGGCTCAAGAAAACAACAACATCATTTCTGGGATTGTTCTTAACATGACTAATAAAGGAAAACATGAACTTCACAAAAAAGATGTAGAAGAAACTCTTGGACACCCTATAGTCGCTAATGTTCAATTAGATAAAAAAATAAGAAAAGCATTATACCAACAAGTTCCATCTTATTATCTCTCTCCTAGATCCCGATCATCTAAAGAGTATGATAAACTTGCTAAACATTTACTTCACGAATAAATAATCATGACCTTAAAAAAAGAGGAATTGCTCAACAAGGGTTGGTCCAATCAAGAAATCGAACGGGCTGAAGCGATTTTAGAAAAAACTGAACAAAAAGATGTTTTCTTATCTAAGATAGTTTTCTGGTCAGCTTTAGCAGTAACAATTTTAGGAAACATCTTAGTTTCAGTAGTAGTTATTCCTTTACTCATTGCCTTTAACGTTTGGGCCCTATATTCAGTAACTATTGTTCTCGCTCTTTCCTTTGGCTTTCTCTACACCTGGCTTATTAATGACATTGGCCACCTAGGAAAACATCATCACATCTTAGCTGGAATCGTCGTCCCCATAATCGCTCTTACTAATGTCCTTATCCTCACCACCATTGGAAATCAAATTGCTCTTAATCTTCAAACCCAAGCCCCACATGAAAACCCCTTCCTTCTCGGCCTAGTTTTCGCAGTAGCCTTTATTTTACCTTACTTAGTTGGCCAAATAATAAAATTAATTAAGAAATAATTATGTTCTTAAACTAGAGAAATAAGGTCTCAAAAACCGGCGTTCTTTTTCAGTAAAAGGACTTTGCATTAAATGTTGGTCATGTAATTCCATGAGTTTTTGTTTGACAGTCCCCACTAATTGTCCATCGATCCCTTCTCTTAAGTAATGTCCACATGCTTGATCTATTCTTCCTTCTCGACCTTCAAAACAGAAATAATCAATCACTAATTCTGGTTCTTGTAAAATTACAGGAATTAAAAACCCTTGAGAAGTATAGTTAAACATTATTCCATACCCATCGGCATAATCTGCACAATATTTTGAAAAATCTAATTCTTCTCCCTTCATCCTATTTGCCACAATCATGAGGGTTTCGCCTCCTCCATGAGTTTTTAAATTAAAATCATTAGCCAAAGAGGAATCATTAGTAAAATATTCTAATCCTTCTTCAGTTTTTCTTATAGAAACTTTATCAACAATTCCCAATTCTTCAAACTTCGCTAAATCACTTTCTAACTTACCTAACTGCTCTCTTTGCCCAATAACATAATCAAGTATATTTGTCATTTTATCTCTCACTATTACTTCAATAATCTTTCAATCACTGCAGCATAAGCCGGCCTAGCAATTAATACTCCAAAAGAAATCCCCACAATAGTAGTAAATGCAAAACCTTTCAATAACCCTGCTCCTGCAAACCACAATGGAATCATTCCCGCACAAGTTGTAAAGTACGCGGCCATCACAATAAACATAGCATTCTTTACTCTCTGTTTCCAATCAGTAAGAACTTCTCCCCTAATAACTTCATCAGTAATCACAATCAAATGATCTACTCCCGTACCCAGGACAATAATTATTCCTGCAATTGAAGCTAAATCTAAATTCCAACCAACCAATGCAGCAAACCCTAAAATTAACACAACTTCTGACAACATTGTCAATACCATTGGTAATACTACTTTAGCTTTTCGATATCTCAAAAATACAATCACTGAAACAGCTAATGCTGCCAACAAACCAATTAACACTGCATTATTCAAAAACTCCTTTCCTAAAGAAGGAGAAATGGTATCCATTTTTACAATTTCTAACTTCACTGGAAGACTCCCAGTGATAATTATTGTTTGTAATCTCTTCATGTTCTGTAATGCGTCGGTAGCTGCTTCTGATTTTATTGCTCCCACACCAGAACCAGAAATTTGAATGTCAGTAGTTGCCCGCCCTTTTAATTCCGAACCAATATTCAAACTATCAACTTCATTATCATCTAAATACAAAATAATTGGCTCACTCAAATAGGCTCCGCCTTCTCCAACCACTACCTCTAATTTGCTAGTTAATTCTGCTTGTCGATCTGCTGCTTCTGGGCTTAAAGTAATACCAAAAAAGAAACTACATGCCCAAGAACCGCCTTCAACTTGCCAACAGCCCCTACTTGGATTTATTCCAGAACAATCTGCACTTCTACAAACATAAGTAATATCTTTTTTACCTCCAAAGAAAACCGTATCATTCCCAATTTTTGCTTCAAATTTTCCTTGTTTAGATAATAATTCTTTGACTTCTTCTTCTGTTACCCCTGCGATCTCAATTAAAATAAAATCTCCTCCAGATAAGTCTGAAGCTTGCCTAACTATTACATCGCTTAGTCCGTAAACATTTAATCTTTCTTTTAAATTGGCGATTGTAATTTCTAAATCTTCTTCTGAAATCTCTTCTACTGGTTTTAATAAAACTCTAGTTCCTCCTTCTAAGTCTAATCCTTTCCTAACATTAGAAGTTGGAGCAACATAAACTTTTAATCCCAGATCAGCTATCCCTAATTCATCTTCACCAATTAACAAAGTATAACTTCCTTCATTAGTTTCTAAATGAACTGTTTCTCCTACTTCTAACTCAGAAACTGTATCATAATAAGTTTTCACTGAATTAACATCCATTCCCCCCACAGAAGTTACCCTCTCTTTAGCTAAAGGGACAACATTTGGACCTGGATTACCTATTCCTGCATCAGAAGCAGAAGAATTGGTTATTACATTTTTTATCATTACTCCTTCTACCCAAGGATTGGGTTTAATGGCAATTATTGCAAACAGCAAGAACACTAATAATATAATTACTCTCCAATTTCCCAAAACTTTCTTCACTGTTGCCATCTTATGGTTTCTTTCTCTCCAAATATAATCTTAATAAACCTACATTTTGGATCCAAGTCATAATTAAATCTACAAGTAATCCAATTAACAAAATAATCATTATTTGTTTAATCACTTCACTCTTCACAAAAATTAATGCAATAAAAATTGCCGTCAAAGTTGTAGCTGACATTGTCAGACCAGTTTTCATAGCACTAATTACCCGATCCATAACTGATCCTTCTTTCCTTTTCAATACCCTAGTACTCAGTAAAACATCAGTATCCACAGAATAACCAATTAACATCAAAAATGCTGCAATTCCTGCAGTACTCAATCTCATTCCAGTTAAATTAAATATCGCTAAAGTAACTACCATGTCTGAGAATGCTGCCAAGATAACTGCCAAACTTGGCGCCATTGTTCTAAAATAAAAAAAGACCACTACCCCCATCAATAAAAATGCAATACCTAAAGCAATAATTGTTTGACGGAAAAAACTTTTACCTAAAGAACTCCCCATTATCTCCACACCATAATCTCCTTTCTCTAAACCCAATTTACTTTCCAACTCATCTAACAACACCGAAACTTCTTGAGCATCTTGCGCATCAGTATCCACTGCCACCCCAATTTGTGTACCTGCTTGAGTTAAACTTCTCACAGAGATGTCTGCCTTAGGAAAATTTTCCTGTAAAAATCCTTCTAACTCTAAAATATTTACTTGTTGATCAATAGTAATTGTTGATCCACCTTTCAAACTCACTCCTTTATTCACAAAATCTCCAGTCATCCCATATTGTACGCCTAATTGGACCAAAGCTAACACTAAAATTAAAAAAGGAATAATTAATAATTTCTTGTACTGTTTATCATAAAAATTGAGTAATTTATTTTTCATCGGTTCTTATAATCCGAAAATTAAATCATATATAAATATATCTCTCCTTCCTTACTTATTTTTCTACTTGATTAATATTTAACTCTGGCCCAACGTTAAATTTATAAATCTCTTTCTATTCACTCAACCTAATGAATATATTGCAGTTAAAAGGGATTACTAAAGAGTTTGGTAAAAATGTAGTTTTAGATGATATTAATCTAGATATTCATGAAGGTGACCTTTATGGCATCATTGGCCCTTCAGGGTGTGGAAAAACAACCCTACTCAATACTATTATTGGTTTCCACGAACCAGATGAAGGAACCATCCAATACAAATTTGATAATAATCACGCTTCAAAAATAATCCATAAAAACTTAAGAAGTTTTCATCATTACTTGGGTTATGCCCCCCAGTATCCTTCATTCTATCCAAATCTCACTGTAAAAGAAAACATCAAACATTTTGGTTATTTCTATAAAATTAAAAAAAATAATCTGACTACAAACATGAATAACCTATTAGAATTTACTCAATTAAAAGAACACCAAAAACGTCTTGCCAAAAATCTTTCTGGAGGAATGCAAAAGAGATTAGATCTTTGTTGTAGTCTAATCCACAAACCAAGATTACTCGTCCTTGACGAACCAACCGACGGTTTAGATCCTCTTCTTCAAGACGAAATGTTCCAACTAATTAAAGAAGTAAACAGCCATGGAATTACAGTAGTCATCTCTTCCCATAACCTTTCTGGATTAGAATCTATTTGTAATAAAGTTGCCATCTTACACGAAGGAAAACTCCTTAAGGCTGGAGATTTAAAAGAAATGAAAAAGAATCACCAAAAAGAAGAAATCCATCTTAGTTCAGAAGAATTTACTCCTCAATTCCTCAGTGAAGTAAGAAGACTTCCTGTGGCTCAAATTATTCAAAAACACAATCGCTTAATTATCTCTACTACAAATATTAAAGAAACTCTTGATAAATTATTAATATTAATTGAGAAATCAGATGTAAAAATCGATGACCTAGATATTAAGAAAGTTTCTCTTAAACGAGTCTTCGAACATTTTACAAAAAAGTGGTAGATTAAGTTATCAAAAAAAAAGAGGTGAGTGGAGAAGAGAATTCTCCCCTACGATGAGAAAAATATTCAAGCTAATTAGTAAAGACTTTCGACTCTTAACCCGTTCTAAAACTTCTCTAGCTATTCTAATCCTTGCTCCAATTTTAACAATCCTTTTAATTGGAATCTCCTATAACACTTCTCAAAATTATTCCTTAGAAATTGGAGTCTTTTCAGAAAACTATGGAGAAGGTGCTACTTCATTAATTGAATTGGTTGAAGCCAATGGTTTTAGTGTTACCAAATATGATCAAATAGACTCTTGTATTGAAGATATTAAAACTGCCTTAACTAATACTTGTATCCATCTCCCTTCAGAACTAACTTTTACAGATAATTCCAAAAAAGAAATAACTTATTATGTCGATCAATCCAAAATGAATTTGGTTTGGGTTATTACAAAAACTCTTCAAGAAAATTTTAATCTCAAAGCAGCTGAATTATCTGAACAGATTGCTTCAGATATTCTTAGCAAAGTAGCAAATACAAAATCTCAAATTACTCCCAAAAAGATTATCCTTGATCAATCCACTTCTCAAGCTCAGGCCGCCTTAAGCAACACAGGAACTGTCCAGAGCGAACTTACTAAACTTGATTTAAGCATCCCAGAAACTGCCTTCAATGTCTCCGTGTCTGGAAGCTTTGGAGACGACATTGGAAATGCTTTAGATGAAGGAAAAGGAAAACTTTCAGATGCCAAATCCACTGTTCAGGGATCTAACCTAGGAGACGATGAAAAAGAATCAGTACTTGAATCTATTAGTGAAGCCAGATCTAAGCTAAATAGTATAGAAAATAAATTCACTGGAAATGGTTCTTCATTTGGTGAAATAACTAACCTCATCTCTAGTTTGAATGATGAACTGGCTTCTGCCAGGGGAAAATTAACCCTTGCTGCTAGTAAACAAACCGAACTAAACTCCAAACTATCCACTATTAATAGTGATCTTTCTACCACTGCCAAAAACTTAGAAGATCTTCAATCTACATTAGGTAGTATTGAGACTGAATTAAGTAGTTTATCTGTGACTGATGCTTCTACTGTAGCCAATCCTTTAGTTACCAAAATTGAAACCATTGCTCATGAAGACTCTTATATGGGTTATCTGTTCCCTACTTTAATCATGATTGTAGTTATGTTCTTATCTATCCTCTTAGGTACAACATTAGTTATGATGGAGAAACATACTCCTGCTTACTTTAGAAATTTCATTCTTCCAGTAAGAAAAGTCTCTTTTGTTCTTGCTACATATATGACTAATCTAATGATTATTTTCGTTCAAATTGCCATAATCCTGGGAGCCGCACTTTATTTCCTTTCTCCAGAAATCCTCCCTCGTTTTCCATTAACATTATTGATTCTTTTCCTGGCCTCTTCTGTATTCACCCTATTAGGAATGGCTATTGGTTACATCTTCACTTCCGAAGATGCCGGAATCCTCGCTTCTATTTTCTTTGGTAGCTTGATGCTTTTCTTTTCTGGAGTAATCATCCCTATCGAAACCCTTCCTAAACTTATCAAAGAAATTGTTTTCTTCAACCCCTACATCCTTTGTGAAAAACTTCTTCGAGGAGTCTTTATTTTCGGAAGCGAATTTAACAGTCTCATTAATGACCTAATCATTATTATAGGGTACATTATCCTCATCTTCCTCTTTATTGTTGTCTATGATCTTATTGCTAGTCGACACTTCTATAAGAGGGTGGCTTACCACCACCATCGAAAAATTAGAAGAAAAAAAGCCAGAATGGAAACTGGAAAGAGGTAAGTTTTTATATTACTTTTTCTTCTTTACTTTTATGAAAACCATTACTATCACTGGAACTCCTGGAACTGGAAAATCTACGTTAACAAAATACTTAGAAAAAAAACTAAACTTCAAAAGAATAGATTTACATCGTTATTACAAACAAATTTCTACAGGTTATAATAAAAGTAAACAATGTTATGATATTGATCTAAAGAAACTAGAAAAATTAATTAAAGAAAAATCTAAAGAAAACAACCTGATTATTGATTCCCACATTTCTCATTTGTTGAAAAAAGTTGATTTGTGTATTGTTTTAACTTGTTCTAACTTAAAAAAACTAGAGAAGAGATTACAAGATAGAAAGTATTCTAAAAAGAAAATTAGAGAAAACTTAGATTCGGAAATCTTTCAAATCTGCTTAAATGAAGCAAAAGAAAAAGGACATAAAATAATTGTGATTGATACAGCAAAGAGATTCAGCAAAGAAGAATTGGTTAAGAAGATAAACGGAACTTGAAAAATTAAAAATAAAAGTAAAAAAGTTTGATCAAAGAGCTGGTTTTGATAAAACGGAGTTTGATAAACTGATCAAAATGATCAAAAAAGAAGTAAAAATCTTAGAGTCTAATTCGGAAAATAAAGAAATTGTTAATCATCAACTTAGCGACTTATTAATTCTAATAACACAAATAGCTTACCAGTACAATATGGATTTTGATCTAGAGCTGAAAAAGTGGTTTAAGAAGTCTAAGAAATATTTAGAATAACACACAAAATCCTTATAAATCTCCCTCCTTTCTCAAATAAACATGTCAACCTTAACTGCACAAGAAAAACTGCACCTGAAAAGAACAATCAAAGAGTTAAAGAGCCATAAGGCTCTTCATACCGAGTTTGTGACAGTTTACATCCCCATGGGTTATGAAATTACTAAAATCATTCAACACTTAGCTGAAGAACAAGGAACCGCTTCTAACATTAAATCAGCATCTACTAGAAAGAATGTTCAAGCTTCTTTAGAAAAAATGATTCAACACCTTAGAACATTTCCTAAAACTCCTGAAAACGGGCTAGCCATTTTCTCCGGCAACATCGCATCCTCAGAAGGAAAACAAGATATGAAAGTTTGGAGTATCGAACCTCCCACCCCCCTTAATATCCGTATTTATCGTTGTGACAAAAACTTTGTTACCGAAATCTTAGAAGAGATGTTGGTTGAAAAAGAAGTCTATGGTTTGGTTGTTTTAGATCGAAGAGACGCCACTCTTGCCTTACTAAAAGGAAAAACAATTGTTCCTTTACAAAAAACCCACTCCGAAGTTCCAGGAAAAACAAAAGCAGGTGGACAATCTGCTCAAAGATTCGCCCGTCTAAGAGAAGGTGCTGCTAAAGATCATTTCAAAAAAATTGCTGAACATATGAAAAACCAATTTCTCCATTTAGGAAATGACCTCAAAGGAATCATTTTGGGCGGCCCCGGAGTAACAGTAAACGATTTCATGAATAAAGATTATCTCACTGGAGATGTCAAAAATAAAATTATTGGGACTAAGGATCTTTCTTACACTGGTGATTTTGGATTACAAGAACTATTAGAAAAATCTGAAGACCTTTTAGCAGAAGAAGAAGTTGCCCAGGAAAAAAAAGTCATGCAACAATTCTTTGGTGTTCTTAGAGATTCTCCAAAAAAAGCAACTTATGGAGAAAAAGAAACCTTAAAAGCCTTAGAAATGAATGCTGTCGACATCCTATTAATTTCAGAGAATATCTCTGAAGATAAACTCTTTGATCTTGAAGAAAAAGCAGAACAAGGTGGAACCAAAATAAGAATTATTTCGACAGAAACTAGAGAAGGAGTACAACTAAGAGATCTCGGTGGAATGGCTGCAATTTTAAGATTTGAAATAGAATAAAACTACTCTTCTTTTTTCTCATAAATCTTCTTCAAACAATTATAGAGTTTCTTACTTCCCCTTCCATTAAAATATTCTTGAGTCCAATAATCATTCTGACCAGATCCATTTACAACCACTTTATAACCAACACAAGAACTCATAAACCCCTTTATTCCTTGACTCCAAGAATCCTTCAGTCTACCTGCGGCCAAAAACATTCTAACACCCTCTTCCAAAGAAACATACCCCCCATAAACTTCAAAATCAGAGGAGATATTGCTTTTCTCATTCACTCCTTTTTCTACAGAATCCTCTTCTAAATTTTTAATTAGATCCTTAAGAAAATACTTCTTCATTAACTAAAAGAATACCTTCAAGATTTATAATCCTTTCTTTTCTGTAATTTAGAAAACATTATTAACTACCTTTACCAAAAAGATATTTATGGACCTTATCCAAGAATCTTTTCAAAGACTCTTCCCAGAAAAAGAATTCGAGTATGAAACTGGGCTCCAATACAATAGAAGACTAGGAAACTTTAATTCTAACATCTCTTTACATAAAAATAAACTATCTATTAACATGAATTTACAATGGAAAGATATTGATAAAGAAATAAAAATTGGCCTAATCCAAACTCTCCTTCTAAAA
>JABHWJ010000004.1 GCA_018657845.1 Candidatus Woesearchaeota archaeon
CTTTCTTTGCTTCTTGGACTTCTTGTTTATTGAGTTCCATTTTTTTGAGAACTGCGCCATCAACTTTATTTCTTAACCAAATTCCTAAACCATCGCCTAGCTGAAGATCTTCTTCTAACTTGATTAATCCTCTTTTGTTTATTTCTCCCAGATAAAGTCCTCGACCCATTGGTTTTTCTGGAGAAATGATATTTTTCAAATTAGCATAATATCCCCATGTAAATTCTCTGTTGAAAGCTAGTTTCATTTCCTTGAATAATTCTGAATCTATTGTAAAGTTTTTTTCATAATGAGAATCAATGGCTTTCCGATAAAGTTTGGCGGCAGCGGCAACATACTTGGGAGACCTTAACCTGCCTTCAATTTTTAGAGAAACTATTCCTGATTTGATAAGTTCGGGAATTTTTTTAACTAAACAAAGATCTTTCATGCTCAATAAGTAAGAGCGATTATATTTCTTTCTGCAAGGTTGGGCACAAAGGCCTCTGTTGCCAGACCTTCCCCCCAGGAAAGAAGAGAACAAACACTTTCCAGAATAGGAGAAGCACATTGCCCCTTGGACAAAAACTTCTACAGGAAGTTTTGTTTTCTTGATGAAAGAAGTTATTTCTTCTTCGGAAAGTTCTCTAGGGAGGACTATTCTATCAGCTTGTTTGATAAGATATTGAAAATAAGAATTGGTAATGGTGGCTTGGGTGGAAAGATGAACTTCTAGATCTGGGAAGTTCTGTTTTATGATTGGAATGAAGGAAAGATGTTGAACAATAACTGCATCAATTCCTGCGAGATATAGTGTTTTAATTGTTTCAAAGAATTCTTTTATTTCTTCGTTCTTTATTAAAATGTTTAAAGTACAATATGCTCTTACTCCATTTTCATGACAGTAATCAATGATTGATTTTATTTTGTTTAATTCGAAATTGGTTGCCCTTCTTCTGGCGTTGAATCTGTCTATCCCAAAGTAAACTGCATCCGCTCCATTCTCTACTGCAGCCTTAAGAGATTCTTCTGTTCCAGCAGGTAAAAGGAGTTCTATTTTTTTCATATGGTTGTAAAACTGGGCCCATTTAAAAACATAATCTTTTTAAGCTACAGAGTTTTTGTTGATAAGATGATAAAAATAGCCCAAGGTGCGGAAGCTGTAATCTACAAAGATAACAATAAAATTATCAAAGAGAGATTGAGTAAGGCTTATCGATTAAAGGAAATTGATGAGAGTTTGCGTAAGTTTAGGACTAGGCGTGAGGCTAAAATTCTGGGGAGATTAGAAGAAGTTAACTTTCCTGCCCCTCATTTGCAAAGCTTTTGTGACAAAAGAATGGAGATTGTAATGGATTTTGTTGCTGGAAACAAATTAAGGGATGTTATTGAAGAAGGAGATGCGTATCAGAAGTTTGCTAAACAGATTGGAGAACGAGTAGGTGTCCTGCACCAGAAAGATATTATTCATGGAGACTTGACTACATCAAATATGATAGTTTCTGATAGTGGTTTGAAGTTGATTGATTTTGGATTGAGTTCTTTTTCTGATAGAGTAGAAGATAAGGCAGTAGACTTGTTTTTACTTGATAGAGCCTTAGAAAGTAAACATTATGAAATCTATCCTGCAGTATTCGATAATGTGTTGGAGAGTTACAAGGAAACTTATCGAGAAGGGGCTGAACTTGTGTTGAAGAGATTTGAACAAGTTCGAATGCGTGGAAGGAATAAGATTAAGTAATGATAAAAATTTCTTTGAGTATCTTTATATACCTTTAAATTAATTCTTTTTCTGTGCGTAAGAAAGTGGTTACACTTTGCGCTCTGCTGGCGTTGAGTTTCGGACTCGGGAAGCCAGCTCAAAACCTCGCTAAAGAAGTTAGGGCTGGAGATTTCTATAGTTTGGTTGATAAGAAAGTTAGTGGGAGTTCTTTGTATATTACTGGAGATGTTTGTAATAACGGAGAGTTGGAAGGGATGGTTGAGATTTATTATAGTATCTGTTCAGAACATTATTGTTTAGGTGGAAATGTTAAGAAGTTGGAGAGTCCACTTAAAGGAAGTTGTGAGAGATACAAGAATAAAATAACTCCTCGTGATGAAAGATGGATTTATGAAAAGGGATTGAAGTTAAGAATAGAGATTAATTCTGGGAAAATTAATGAAGAACATGAATATTCACTTTAAACCCATTTGGTAGCTAAAGTTCCAGGGCCGCGTCTACCAACAATAGGTCCATCATCATAAAGGAAATCTGCTTTTACTAAGTTTTCTCTAATCATTCGAGCACAAGAGTATGTTGCTAGAATTCCAGTGGTTTTGATAACTCTCCACATTCCTTTGAGGAAATCCGGAGTCCACATTTCGGGAGAAGTTTTTGGAGAAAATGGATCAAAGAAGATGGCATCAAAATATTCAGGAGAAAGTTGTTTAACAGTTTCTCTAGCATCTCCCAAGAGAATTTTTACTTTGACATTATCTTTTTGAAATTCTAAATTTGTAGGAGTTAACTGTTTGTAATGTTGAAAGAAATTTATTGGGGGGTTGACCTCTTGGATTTTTTTTACAATTTCGGGATCATATTCTAAACCCACAACTTCTATTTGACAACAGGGGTTGGCTTCTAAGGCAACATCAATAGCCATAGCAGAGTTGTAACCCATACCAAAGCAAACATCAAGAATTCTTAGAGTTCCAGTTTCGGCTTTTTCTTTGATCTTGCAAGGGATCGCATATTTTTTTAATGCTTCCTCTACTGCTCCGGTTTGAGAATGGTAAGTTTCCTTAACTTCTTCGTTGAGGAAGGTTTCAGTATTATCTGCTGTGATTACTTTTTTCATTCTTCTGCAAATCTTTGATCAATCTTTTTTATTTTTCTTCTTAATCCTTCTTCAACATCAATATCCATGTTTTCTGCTAAAATAAATACACAAGTAATGACATCAGCAAATTCTTCTTCGAGATTCTCTTGAGTAAATTGTTCTAATTTTGCTTTTCTTTGTAAACCACTTTTACCTAGAACTGCATCACATAATTCTCCCAGTTCTTCCATGATCTTTACAGTCATAGGAAAATTTAATTTCTTGGGGTCATCGAAGTTATAGTACTGTTCTAGCTTCTTGTGCATTCGCTTTGAAAATTGTTTTATTTCGTTGATTTCCATAGAAAGAGTTATTTTGATTGGTTTTTTAAATAATTAACTGAAAAATTATAAGATCTCTGCTCTTCCTTTTTTAATGAGTAGGGCAGCTACTTCTGGGAAGATTTTAGTTTCGTCTCCTTCTTCAAATGGACCATATTCTTTAAGATCTTTCCAAACAAATGAAGGAACTGGGTGAGTGAAACGAATTCTTTTTAGAAGGCTTTCTTTATGTTTTTCTGTAGAAGTTTCTTGATCCTCTTCTAAGGGCGTTATTTCTATTTCTGGTTCTTTTGTAGAAAGTTCTGATTTCTCTTCAGAAGGTTCTACTTGAGGGGTTTGTTTTGTTTCTTGTTGGGGAGTTTCTTCTAGTGGATTTTCTTCTAGGGGGGTTTTTTCAGAAGAAGGTTTTTTGGAAGATGAGTCTGAATGAGGTGTAGAAAGTTTAAGATAAGGAACATGGGGGATTTCAGCCCTGAAAAGATTAAGTAAGATTCCTTCTCGATAAACATTTAGTAATTTTAATAGGAGATCATAAAATTCTTTTTCTTCTTGAAGCATGGAACTTGTGTCAATAATATCTGATCTGGTTCTTGATCGGTTAAGGGCAATGTCCATAATCTTTTTCTCTCTTTTTTCATAAATTTCTTTTAGGATTCTGATGATACTCCTCAATTCATATTCGATTTTCTCCTTTTCACCAGCAGCAAAAAGTTCATCTTCATTACTTTTTGTACTAAGAAGGGCTTTTTTTTCACGGAGATACGAAACTACGTCTAGAAAGAAAGTATGCTCTAATTTCTGGAGGTCTTCGCGCTTCTTTTCATTCCGAAGGACATTATAAAGAGTCTCCAAAGTAACTTTGATTTCGTCCATGTTCCACCCCGGTGAATCTGGGAGATGAACTTTTATTTAAAGTTATCTTATGGTATTTATAGTGGGGAATCAATCGCCATTGGGAGGTGGTTAATAGAAAATTTTATAAGTGGCTTTAAGGGTGAGATGGACATGGCACAATTAAACTTCCAGACCTTGTCTTTTGAACTTAAGGGAGAAATGTTAAAGGTTAATCTACTTAATATCTTCTCTACTAGGATTCCATTAAAAGAATTGGGAAAGATTGGGCCGTTTAAGTTCATTGATAAGAACACCATTGAGTTTGTGGATACATATGAACATAAAGCTGAGAAAAAGTTTTCTTTTTTATTATCTAAGTATTTTGATGGTTTGGTGAATACTATTAATGGAAATAAGGCAATTTATGTTCACCAGAATTCTGGCATCCCTTTGATAGGTAGTGTTTCCTTTGGAATAGTTTATAGAAATACCTCTTTGATTGAGATTAAGCCAATTACTTCTTGTAATTTGAATTGCATTTATTGTTCTGTGGGAGAAGGAAAAAATTCTGATAAAGTAGATTATGTTGTGGAAAAGGATTATCTGGTGGAAGGGTTGCAAGAATTGCTGAATTTTGTTGTTGAGCCAGTAGAGGTTCATATTGGGGTTCAAGGAGAGCCATTTTTGTATGCGGATTTAATTCCCTTGATTGAAGATTTACAAGAGAATAAACAGATTAGGATCGTTTCTATGGATAGTAATTTTACTTTGGTTAATAAAAAAATATTGGATAAGCTGAGTAAGTTTGACAAATTGAGGTTAAATGTTTCTTTAGATGCAATGGATCCAAAGTTAGCAGAAGAGATGGCTGGTTGTGATTACAAATTAGATCAGGTTTTAGAGATGATTAAGTATTCTGTGAGCAAAGGAATTAAAATTTTGATCGCTCCTGTTTATCTTCCAGGATATAATGATAAGGAATTAGAAAAGATTACTGAATTTGTAGAAGATTTGGGAGTAGAGGAGAAGGAGAATCACCCATTATTGGGAGTGCAGAATTTTTTGAATTATAAAACTGGAAGAAATCCAGTGAAGGCAGTAACCTGGAGGGAATTTTATTCTTTACTTGAAGCAGTTGAGAAGGGGAAAAAGATTAAATTAAAATTAACTCCAGAAAGATTTGGAATTAAGAAAACTAAGCCCTTGCCTAAGCCATTTAAGGAAGAAGATGTTGTTACTGGGGCAATTAAGGCCAGAGATAGATTTGCTAACAGTTGTTTAGTTGTAGCCAAAGGAAGAGTTATTTCTGTTCCTAATTGTGTTTTTAGAGAAGGGAAAAAAGTTAAAGTTAAGATTACTAGAGATAAACATAATATTTTTAATGGAAAATTACTCTAAAAGTCTTGCTTCTAATTCTTGAGGAGAGATTTCATCTCTTTGGTTTTGGGGAATGTTGAACATTTCATAAAGATTTTCTGCCCAATCAGTTTCCCATTCTTGAGCTTGGAATTCTTGTAATTCAGCGTCTCTAATGGTTGAGGGGGTTGATCTAGCTTCTTGATAAAGACGATTAGCTACGGCATAAAGCTGTTTACTTGGACACACGGTTAAAGGTCTTCCTCTCAATTTACTGTAACCTGCATCTTGAATTAATTCTATTAATTCGTGGGCTTGAGTAGGAACTCTTCCATATTCAAGAATCTTTTCTGCAGTTTCGATATCCATGATATATCAAGAAATCTGTCCATTTATAAAGGTTGGGGAAAAAATTGATTAATTTTTACAAGTAATCTTAGGATATAACTGGTGAGAGTGGATACCTTCGAAAGCCCCCATAAAAAAACTTAACTCATCTTTTTCAGCGATAAATCCAGAAGTTTGTTGTTTATTGCGTATTTCAGCATAAACCCGTTTAGCGACACGGTAGGCAAAAGCAGCATTGAATTCTGTAGGAAAGGTGTGACGATTACTAAAATCTACAAATTCCTTAGTCCATCCATTTTTTATTCTGTCAGCTAAGGCCCCGTGATAGGCAAGCATTTCTTGGAGATTTCCGTTTTTTCGATTAAATTCATATACAAAAGTAGTTGTGTCAATGGGCATCCGATAGGTCCTCCATCGATTTTTGTGGACATGGTAATCTATATGTTCAAGATATATTTGGACTAAATCTGGAATAACTTCCACCATAACTGTAGAATTGATTTGTTTGTCATCTTTATGTTGAACAAGGAGTTCTAAGGTAGGCATAAAAAGTTGGGAGAAAAGGGATTATAAAAAAGTTCTGAAACTATTAGCCGAACGGTAAGAATTTAAGGGCCACCATAAGGGAAATTCCTAAGATCAACGCGAAGATGTGCCAGAAAGACTCTTTTGGCCCACATTCTTTATGTAATTCGGGAATTAGATCCGAACCAGCAATATAAATAAAGCCGCCGGCAGCAAAGGGGATTATTATGTTGATGAAAGTTTCTGACGCAAATATTAAGCCAATGATTGCACCAACAATCGCAACTAGGGCAGATAATAAATTATAAAGTAAGGCTTTGCTTTTCTTTAGTCCAGAGTATAATAAAACTCCAAAATCACCAATTTCTTGGGGAACTTCATGAAGGATAACTGCAATAGTGGTAGCAATTCCTAAAGGGATACTAGCGATATAACTTACGGCAATGATTAAACCATCAATAAAGTTATGTACTCCATCTCCAACTAAGTTCATAACAACTAAGTGGTGTTTATGGCTCTGGCAGTGAGGATCATGACAATGATGCCAATGAACATACTTTTCAATTAGAAAGAAAATTAGAACTCCGGATAAAACAGATAATGAAACTGTTAAAGTGAAACCAGAATCTTCTATCGCTTCGGGAAGTAGATGAAGAAAGGCACCTCCAAACAATGAACCTGCAGAAAGACTGACTAGAAAAAGGAGAGTTTGTTTTAGGGTTTGTTTTTTGAGTAAAAAGAATAGAATCCCTACAAAAGATATTAATGAGACTATTATTACAGACAAAAATGTGTAAATTATCACGCCCATGTTAAGATAAAGAAAAAAAAGAGATATATAAATGTTCCCTCAAAAGTTTATTTCTGTTAAAATTAATTAATTCTTCACTTCCCTTAATTGCACAGATCCTGGAGATTCTAAATATTCCATTAAAGTGCCACCATAAGGCTGCCAAGATTGAATGATGGGACATTTAATACTTTTGATTGCTTGACAAGGAATTCCTCCAAAAATGATATATGTAGATAGATACTCAATGTTCTTGCCAAAGCCCGCTCCAGAAAGACCTTCTGGATCATAAAAAATATTTCTTGTTTTTTGTAGTTCTTTAACATCAATTTCAAATAATAATGACAAGCTATGCATTACTTGTAAATCCATCGAGACACCATATTCGCATGATCCAAGATCATCATCATCTCCACAAGGTAAATAAGTTTCTTTTAGATAAGTAGGACAATCTTCCTCATTAGAACCAATAACTTTATTTGACATAATTTGAGAAATATTTTTATCCAGAACGTCACCTGTCCAGAACCAATTCTGATGAATTAAAGTGTCATTCCTTGGAGTAATTGGCTTAAATCTTACGTCAACAAGATCTACATCTTCATCGCAATTTTCATCATATTGTATTTCTCCATTATATCTCTGGATAAATTTGGCTAAATCGGCATCTAAACCCAATTCAGGTTTTACTGGATGCTTTTTCATTAATTCAGAGTAAAGATAAGATTCTGGTTTAATCACACGAGAATCTACATTTTGCATTATTCTCATTACATTTTTAACTAATTGATCTAAATCTAAAACGTTATAATTATCCCCTGGATTTCTAAGTTTCATTAAGTAATAAAGGGTTAATCCTATTTATAAACCTTTCGCTAGATTTGTAACTAAGAAGTAATAAAAAAATAAGAAGAAATTTAACCGAACAGAGTCCACAATGTCCAGACAGCTAAAACTCCCCAAATTAGAAATACTGGAATCAATGCTTTTCTGTTCTTAATGATATCTTTACCAAACTTAAGATAAAGTTTTGGAGACATTACTAAAACTAAAGCAAAAGTCATCATTCCAAACAAGGATGCCACGATTAAATTGACAACTCCTAAAAACATCACTAAATAAGTTCCTAATGCTAGAATAAAGATACTTACAAACACAGCTTGCAAAACAATATATTTGTGCATTGATTCTACTAGTTTCATCAACCATCTTGGGTTAAAAAGAAACACAACTATTTTCAACAAAGTCATTATTGAAATTACTAACGCAATTATTTCAATTGGATTCATTTTATTCCACGCCTCATTTTTTTAACATAGCTATCATTGGTTTAATCACAAACACTACAAATATTATCACATACCAATACCAAGCTAAAGATGTTGCACTCATCCAATACTTAGCAATTAATAATGCTAAAGCAAACATTGCAATTTCATCCGAAGCAACATCCAATAATGTAAACCGTTTCTTTTTATAATTAAACAATTGTATTAATCCCATTTTAATTTACCTCTTTTTTCTTTTTGTTGAACCCTTACCAACAACAATCAACTTATATGTCCACCAAAAGATCGCTGAAACAATAAATACAGCCACTGCTAGATATACTAACTTCAATAAACCCCAGCCGACCATCCAAGATCCACCTTTTGAACCATAAAAACCACATGCATCGGTCTTGTTCCAAGCACCTGTAGCAAAAACCGCAGGTAAAGCTAAGATTGTTGATAGAACACTTGTTATTATTTTTTTCATTGTATACGCCTCTTTTAATGGAATTAGAATTATTTAAGAGTATTTAATATTTTCTTAATGACTAAGGTGGCATAACTTCCTTTTCCTAAAATGAAAGAAATTTTGATTTTATTTTTTCCTGGAGTTAATTCGTCAGGTTGTTGATCTTCTATTTTTAATTCTTTAACCTCAATAAATGCAGTTCTTGTTCCTCCTTCAGAAGAAAGTTCGGGAATTTGTTTGATGATGAAATCTCGATAAGAGATGTTTTCTTTTAACATTGAGTGATGGATAATTTCTTTAATTTGTTCATTAGTTTCTAGATCTTCGCTAGCGAAGCCAATTAAGGGAACGTTAAGTTCTAGAAATGGTTCTGGGTTTTTGATGAAGATGAATGTTCCTGCAGAGTATGGGACTTCTTTTACTTGTTGGTTTTGGTTTTTAAGGTAGGTTGAGAGAGTTTCATTCCAAAGATAACTTTGGTAAGCGTGAATGTACATCTTGAGAAGTCTATTGGGGAGTTTTTTTAACGCTCCAACGAAATCTTGGGGATGATTTCCTAAATGTTTTTCAGACCTAGTGTCATCAATTAATTTTGTAGCTTCTTTGAACTCTTTTTTGATTAAATGTTTACCAATATCAATATTGTGAGTAGAAAAACGTTGTTCATCAAAGTAATTGGGAAGGTGAGTAGTTGGTTCGATGGAGAACTCTTCAAGGTTTCTCACAGTTATTTCAAAGTGATTTCCTTCTAATTCTCCCAAGGATAGAGGGTTAGGGTTATAACCAATGAATTCTAAGGAAACATTTTCTAAGTTTACCTTAAGTAGTTTTTCTTTAGTTGTTCCTTGAACAGAACAGAATTGTTCGGTAATGGCATTTTTATCTTTAGTGCCAGCAAAGCCAATTTGTTTTTCCTTTAAGTTTAACTGTTTGGCTATTTCCTTAATTACATCTAAAACAGTGCGGTTTCTTTTTTTTAATTTAAAATAGATATATCTTCCTTTTTCTAAAATATCAAAATGATTGATTTCTGTAACAATGAAATCTTCGGGTTGTTGTTTGATAATATACATGGGATAAAGGAATAATTCCTAACATATAAATCTTGGCAAAAGTTATTTAAAATAGCTTTAGTCCTGGAAGAATATGGCAAGAAAAAGTTTCTTTAAAGATTGGAGTGCGGCAGAGATTAGACTCGGCCGAGAAAGAATCTTAGAAACTAGTTCTGGATTAATTAACAGAATTCTTAGTTTGGAAGAAGAAGAGGCTTTGTTAATTACGCGAGATTTGATACCTAACGATTTTCAAGGATCTAGAAAATATATGAAGCATGCTGATGATGTTAAGCTGAAGCGGTTTTCTAGCTTAGAAGAAGCTGTGGCTGGAAAAAAGAAGCCAAGAGAATTGATGATGGATGCTTTTGATAATTTAAAAAGCCCATTTGTGTCTGGTTATTCATTCAAGCCAGTGATGGGCCCAGATAAAAGAAAGAGAAAAGTTTCTTTGGTCGAATGTGTGGAAGGGGCCAAAATATTTTCTTATGTTCATCAACCCGGAAGTGGGTTTGTTTCTTCAATTGATGTTGTTCCTTACGATGAAGTGGGTAGAGTGGCTATTGAAGGAGCAGATATTGTTCTGAGAGTTCCTTCTAGATCGAAGAGAGCATCACGTTATGAATTTAAACTAATGGGCGTTCCTGTTAACGAGTCAGAAGATATGTGGGCTTTGTGGCAGAACTTATCTACTACCCATGACCCCAAATTTAAAACTTATAATATTAGATATGGTTGGCCGTGGAAAAAGGAAAGTTCGAGATTTCTTAACTTTTCTTCTCATGAAGTGGCTGCTTATTTGGCTATAGCTGAGCATTATTGGAAAGAAGATAGAAATCCGATACCTTGGCAAATGAATCCTTTTGCTGTTCCAACAAAATTAACTGCTGATTTTTATAATAAGTTGAGTGGACAGTGTTTAATTAAAACGGGTGGTAAGACTAGAGAATTAAACAATGGAGAAAAAGAAATCTTATTGTGGGCTTTAGTAAAAAGAAAAGGATATGAAACTACGTTTTCCCCTAAGGGAAAGTTGAGAGATTATGTTTGGTAGTTAAGGGCTAAATCTTTCCATATTTCTAGGGAAAGGAATTGCATCTTTGATGTTATCAAGTTTGCAGATCCATTTGATGATTCTTTCTACTCCAATCCCATAACCAGAATGAGGAACGGAACCATATTTTCTTAAATCAAAATACCAAGAGTAATTAGAGATATCTTCGCCTTCTTTTTCTAAAGCAACTTTCATCTCTTCAATATCTGTAGATCTTTGAGAACCACCAACAATTTCTCCGTTGCCATCTGGAGCAAGCATGTCAAAGCAAAGGGCTTCATCTGGGTTTTGAGGATCTTTGGGTTTGTAGAAAGCCATAACTTCTTTAGGGTAATTGGTTACAACAACTGGAACGTCGAAATGTTCCATTAACTTTTCTTCTTCAATAGTTCTAAGGTCTTTTCCAAACGGAACGTCCAAGTTACATTTTTCTTTGAGAATCTTAAGCGCTTCTCGGTATTTGATGGTGGGCCATTCTGTTTCGGTTATTTTAATAAGTTCTTCTGGATCTCTTTCTAGTAATTTTAATTCTTCAGGATTTTGTTCAGCTACTTTTTTAATACAATATTTTAATTCTTCTTTAGCTAATTCTGAGATATCATAGAGATTGTACCAAGCGGCTTCGACTTCAGCCATCCAGAATTCTGAAAGATGCCGGGAAGTTCTAGATTTTTCTGCTCTGAAAGTAGGAGACATGTTGTAAACTTTTCCTAAAGCAAAAACTGCGGCTTCTGCGTATAACTGCCAAGTTTGAGCCAAGAAAAGTTTTTCTTGATAGAACTTTACTTCAAATAGGGTGGAGCCACCTTCACATTGATTGGGTTGAAGGATTGGAGCATCGAAACGGTAGAATTTTTTGTTTTTGAAAAATTCATCTCTCGCTTGAACATAAGTACTTCTGATTTTAAGAATTGCAGTCATTTTTCTGGATCTAAGCCAGAGGTGACGGTTGTCAGCTAAGAATTCTGTGGATTGGTCTTTAGTAATGGGATAGTTTTCACTTGAGCCAACGATTTCGTAGTTTGTTACATTAATCTCGTATCCGGTCGGGGCTCTTTCTTCTGGTTTAATGTTTCCAGTGAGAGTTATTGAGGTTTCTACTTGAAGATGGTCGATGTCTTCCCATTTGTCTTCGAAGTCAGTTCTCTTTAAGATGCATTGAATTGTGTTGCTGGGGTCTCTTAGAACAACGAACTTGATTTTATTTGAACCACGTTCTCGGTGGACCCAACCTCTTACTGAGACTTGGCCTTCTCCTTGGTTCATTGCTTCTTGAATTGTTGAATATGTCATGAATTGTTGTGGGGAAGGTTGATTATAAAAATATTGTGGAGAAAACTATAAAAATAAACCTAGTTTCTGAGATTGATAAGGACCTGTGGCCCAGTCTGGATATCTTTTGACCAGAAAAGGCGAGTCCCTCCTACACGCTAAGATCAAAGATCCACGTGATCTTCACTAGCATGAAGATAGGACTAGATCGGGGGTTCAAATCCTCCCAGGTCCGCTTTTATCTTTTTAACTTTTTTATTTTTAAGAAAATATTAAATACCACAAATAGTTCTTATTATTATGAGCATGGAAAAGAGGTTGAAGAAAGAGTTACATAACATACTCTCTGGGTTGTTGAGTAACATAAAAATATTGGAAGACGGATATAAAGATAAATATGAGGCGAAGAATGTTAGAAGATATCGAGTTTACACCCAATTACAAAGAGATGCTTTGTTGAAGTTTACTGCTGATTACTTAGAATTCTTAAACTTTACAGAAACAATTGAGGCACTTCCAGAAATAAATTTTGAAGAACAGAAAATGGAAATGGTAAGTGCTCATGCCGGAAGTGTTTTTCAAAAGTTTGTTGAAGAATATTTTCCTTTATTACAAGCTGATTTAGATGTTGAGCACCTAGACTTAGAGCTAGCTAAAAAAACAACTAAGAAAAAGGAAGATGAGTTAATTAGAAATTTAGAATTTTCTTTTAGAAGTCTCCTAATAGAATATTTGGCTATCATTAGAGAATTAGGGGGTCACTTAGAAGAAAAGGATAGAGAGAAGATGAAGAAGTTTTTTCCAACCCATAGGAAATTCTCTATTTTTGGGAGTGTTTGGAAAGACTTGGCAGCTGCAGGAGTAATGGTTGCTTTGGCAGTGGGTTTATTGAATAAAGAGAACAAAGTTAAGAAGGTAGAGCCAACTCAAGTTATGAAAACGATTTCTTCTGGAAGAAAAGATGTTGATTTCAAGGAAGATGCTCCAAAAACTAAAGAAGAGAACTTACGAAAGAGAATTAAATCGGCAATTAAAGAAAAGGAAGAACCTAAGATAGAAAAAGAAAAAGAAAGAGAACCAGGAAAAGGGTCAAGTGGAGTTTTAGGGATAAAAAATATTAGTGGAAAGGGATTAAGCCACATTATGAAATGGGAAGGTTTTAGAAGTTTGGCTTATAGGGATGTGGCGGGAGTGTGGACTATTGGATTTGGCCATACTGGTCCAGAAGTTAAGGCAGGAATGAGGGTCAGTAAGAATGAAGGTAAACGGTTGTTGGCCAAAGATATAGCTTGGGCAGAGAAAGCAGTGAGAAATTATGTTAAGGTCCCTTTAACCCAAGGACAATTTGATGCATTGGTGAGTTTTGTATATAATTCTGGCGCAAAGGCGTTTAAGGATTCTACTTTGCTGAAAAAATTAAATAAAGGAGATTATAATGAAGCATATCCAGAATTAAGAAGATGGATTTATGCCGGTGGTAGGAAGGTTAAAGGATTGGTGAATCGTAGAAAAGCTGAGATCAAGTTGTGGAATAGTTGATTTTTACCATAACTTTTATTTACTTGTAGTAATTTCATGTTTTTATGACTGGGGTGGGTTTTTATTTAACGCAAGGAAGTAGGATTTTTCTGAATAGTTGGAAGAATAGATTTTTTCCTAAAAAGTATTCTGGGAATGCAAAGGAAATTTGTGATCAGATAGTCAAGGAGTGTTGGAATGGAAGATTCTTTCAAACTTCAGTTGGTAATTTTCCTCAGTTTTGGACTCGTGATTTTGGTTGGTGTTGTAAATCCTTACTAAGCTTGGGCCATAAACCAGAAGTGCATCAAACATTAAGATATGCCTTGAATAGATTTATGGAGGCAAAAGATATTACTACCACTGTGACTCCAGGAGGGAAGGCATTTGATTTTCCTTGTATGTCTATTGATTCTCTTCCTTACTTGATTCATTCAATTAAGATTTCTGGTTTTCCTTATTATTCTTACAAAAAGTTTTTGAATTTACAAATAAAGAAATTTTTTAATGAAGTTGTAGATCCAGTTACTGGATTAGTTAACCCAGAGAAACATTTCTCTTCAATGAAAGATTTCTCAATTAGAAAGAGTTCTTGTTATGATAACGTGATGGTTGGGTTGTTGGCCAAAGATTTGGGAGTTATGAAATTGAATAATCCTTTTGCTAAATATGATTATCAAGAGTTGATTGAAAGACATTTTTGGAATGGAAAGTATTTTTATGATGATTTGAGCAAAAAAGAATATGTTGCTGGTGATGCTAATCTGTTTCCTTTTGTAATGGGAGTCATACGAGATAAGAGTAAATTGTTTTCTGTTTTGAAGACTCTCCACAAAGAGGGGTTGGATTATCCCTTTCCTTTGAAGTATACTCTCTCTAGAAAAGATGTTAAATTTGTTTCTCAAGAATTCTTTTTACGTGATTATGAAAGTAATTCCATCTGGACCCACATGGGGCCATTGTATATCAAATTGATTAAAGAAGTGAGTCCGTCTTTGGCTAAAGAATATAAGGAAAAATATGGGGCGTTAGTTGAAGAGCATGGAAATTACTTAGAAGTATTTTCTAATAAAGGAAAACCATTTGGAACTCCGTTTTATTATTGTGACAGAGGAATGTTGTGGGCAGCTAATTATTTGACTTTGTAACTAGAGAATCGATAAACATTTAAATCAGATGGATTGAATTAAGAGAGGTGGTTTAATGAAAATATCTATAATTATTCCGGCACATAATGAAGAGGCTTATTTGGAGAATACTCTAGAAAGTATCAAGAAGCAAGATTTTTCTGATTATGAAACGGTAGTAGTTTGTAATGGTTGCACTGATAAAACTGAAGATGTAGCTAATAGATGTTGGAATGATAAGATGAAAGTGTTTTCTATTCCTGAGGCCAACGTTAGCGTAGCTAGGAATTTTGGAGCTAAGAATTCTTCGGGAAAATTGTTGTTGTTTTTAGATGCCGATACTTTACTTAAAGAAGGGGCATTGAATAAAATTGTTGAAGAATTTAAGGAAGGGGTTTCTGTAGCAACAACTAAAGTTGAACCAGATAAAAAATTGTTTAAATATAGATTGGCGATGGGTTTTAAGAATTTTTATAATTCTAGTGGATTGTATGAGGGATGTAGTGGGGCGTTGATTTGTAAAAAAGATGATTTTCATTCTGTGGGTGGTTATCCAGAAATTAAAGTTAAAGAACATCGAAAGTTAACGATTGCTTTGAAGAAGTTTGGTGAATATAGTGTAGTGGGAACTTCGGTAATAACTTCGATGCGGAGATTTGATGAATGGGGATTGGGAAAAGCCACTGGTTTTTGGATTAAGGAGTGGGCGAAGAACTACTTTGGTGATTTGAAGAAGAGTGATTATGAAAAGATTAGATAATCTTTTATATTACTTATATTTCTAATTAAAAATGATAATTACAATCTCTGGCGCCCTGGGATCTGGAAAAAGTACAGTGGCAAAGATTTTAGTTAGGAAATTTAATTTAAAACATTATTCTACTGGTGACTTTATGCGTGAAATAGCTGCTAAACGAGGGGTGACTCTTCTTGAGCTTAGTAAATTAGCAGAAACCGATAAGTCCATTGATAAAGAATTGGATGAACGACAGATTAAGTTAGGAAAGGAAGAAGATGATTTCATTATTGATGCTCGTTTGGGGTGGCATTTTATTCCAAATTCTGTAAAAATCTTTTTAGATGTTGCAGATGAAGAAGCTGCTAAAAGAATCTTTAAAGAAGGTCGGACAGATGAGAAATATAATCTAGATGTGGAATCAACATTAGAAAATATTAAAAATAGAAGAGACTCTGAAATTAAAAGATATCAAGAATATTATGGTTTGAATTATTATGACCATAATAACTATGATTTGGTTGTTGATACAACTGAAATTCCAGTAGAAGAAGTGGCAAAGAAAATAATTAAATTTATCGAGGAAA
>JABHWJ010000033.1 GCA_018657845.1 Candidatus Woesearchaeota archaeon
CCTATATCTGTTAAAGAATGTTTACTCATTTGTTTAATTACTTTAAACGGAATTGTGGCAATATCTGCCCCACATAAAGCTGCTTCTTTAACATGTAAAGGACTTCTAACACTAGCAACGATTATTTCAGTCTTAAAATTATAGTTTTTATAAATTTCAACAATCTCAGCAATAACTTCCATTCCTTGATGGCTAATATCATCCAATCTCCCTACAAAAGGACTAACATAAGTTGCTCCCACTTTTGCCGCCAGTAATGCCTGATTGGCAGAGAAAACCAAAGTTACATTTGTTTTTATTCTCTCTCCAGACAAAATCTTTACTGCCTTCAATCCTTCTAAAGTCATTGGAACCTTAATCACAACATTGGAATGAATTGTAGTTAATTCTCTAGCTTCCTTAATCATTCCTTCTGCATCCAAACTCACTACTTCTGCAGAGATCGGCCCATCAACAATTGCACAAATCTCTCTCACTACTTCTTTAAAATCTCTACCTTCCCTAGCAATCAAAGAAGGATTTGTAGTTACTCCATCAACAATCCCCCAATTATGAGCTTCTTTTATTTCTTCAATATTGGCAGTATCAATAAATATTTTCATTTTTTCACCTAGGATTTAGTTTACCAAAGTATTTTATAAGTTTTTTGCACAACACTTTTAAAACACCCCTCCTCCAAAATATTAAATGCTTACTAAACAAGAAATTGGCAGACAGATTCTTCACATTCTTGTAGGATTAGTTCTAATGAATTTATTTTACTTTAACATCCTTTCTCCGTTAGCAATGCTTTTAGGAATAATCATTGGAGGTTTATCTAGCATTCTTAGTAAACGAATTAAACTTCCAGGCCTTAATTTCTTTCTTAACAATTTTGAACGACCAGAACAAAGAAAAGTATTTCCTGGAAGGGGAATGATCTTTTATTTTGTAGGGGTTCTTTTAGTAATGCAACTATTTGAGAAAGATATTGCTCTTGCGGCCATGGCTGTTCTAACCTTAGGAGATTCTCTAAGTCATTTATTCGGAGCAAGTGTAGGAAAGATAAAGAACTTCTTTAATGGCCATAGTAGAAAACTATTGGAAGGAACCTTTGCTGGAACCGTAGCTGGAGCCTTAGGGGCAGCGCTATTCGTCCCCTTTCCCGAAGCTCTTCTTGGAGCTGCAGCAGCCATGATTGCTGAAGTAGTAGATATTGACTTAAATGGTAAACACCTTGATGACAACCTAATAGTTCCTTTAGTCGCTGGAACTGTGATGCTTCTAGTTAGAACCTATCTTTAATCACCAAAATCCTTTTAAACCTAAATCATTTCTCAACAGCCATAACTATCAAAGAGGTAATTAAAATGGAAGAAGAAAAAAGAGATGAAAAAAAGAAATCTAAAGAACATGAAGATAGAGATTATCCTGCCGAAGAACAAGGAATTTTACCCAAAGAAACTTCTGAAGAAATAAGGCGAGATATGGAAACAGGAGAAAAAGAAGCTGATGCTTATACCAAAGAAGGAAGAGAAGAAGCAGAAGAAAATGGTGAAATGGAACCATGGGAAGCAGGTTTCATGGAAGGAGCTACTGGTGGTGGCCAATTAGGAAAAGATGCTTTAACTGGCGAACCTTTAATGGATATTGAAGACGTTGTAGAACTCGAATTTGATGGTGAACTTTACAGATTTGTTAATGAAGAAAACGCCACAAAATTTAGAGAAAAGAAAGAAAAAGAAAAGGAGTAATTACTCATAAGGTTTTTCTCTTGGAGAATCTCCTTTAAATTTTTTCTTGGTTGCATTCTTGGCATTATTGAAAGTTTTCCTAACAGCTGTTTCAATGTCCCAATCATCCTGTTCACTAGTTATAATCTGCCCAGGATACTCTAATCTCATATGCACAGAAAACTTTTGCTGTCTTCCACTTTTGTTATATTCCTTAATATGCAAAGTTATATCAAAATCATTGTGGATTGCTCTTTGTAACTTAAATGATTCATTGGCTGCAATCCTTTCGATATTATACTTCTGATAAGGTTCTAAAGAAGTCTTTCTTAACCCAATAAACTTAATGTTAAAGTTTTTAGGAATCTTTAAACTTCCAATCCTTCTCAGAATATTCTTCAACGTTAACAATCCCAAAATCTCATCATTCTTAACAACAACTAGGTTTGTTAAATTATTTTGATACATTAAGTCAATTCCTTTGAATAATTCTTCTTCTGGCCCAATAACTGCCACACTATCCATTGTACTAAAAGATTCTACTGGAAGTTTATCCATCTCCGGTCTATTTGAAGTAAATGCCCTAGTTAGGTTCCAAGAATTATAGCCTCCTACTTCTCTTTTTGCTGGAAAAATATCATATTTTTTCAACACATCTCTAAAACTAATTATTCCACCTAACTTTCCATCTACTAACACTGGAATTTGTTCTACTCTTTCATTGAACATAATACTTATTGCGGTAGCAATCTTATCTGTATTTTTTAATTTAGAAGGTTTGGATAACTTTACATCATTTACTTTTATATTCTTTAGTTGATCAAGTTCAGCGCCTCTTCGAATAACATCCAAACCATACAATACACCCACAATTTTTTTCCCTTTTCCAACTGGTAAGAAATTAACATTGCTTTGATGCATTAAATAAGCTGCTTCAATTATATCTAAATGCTCACTAACTAAAGGAATTTTCTTAACTAACTTAAGGATCTTAGTATTAGTGGCATCAAATCTACTTTTTAACAATCTCTTATCTTCTACAATCCCTAAGAACTTTTTTTTATCAAAAACCAAACCAGACCGTTTCTTCTTACTCTTCAACATTCCAATCATTGAAGAAACATTATCTTCTTTATCAAACGATACAAAATCTTCTCGAATTAAAGGGCCAACCTCCATTAGACATCACCTGTTTTTATATTGAATTTATCATATCTTAAATATATTTAAACCCTTCTCTTCTTGTAAGAGTGATAAAAAAGAAAACCAGCCTAATTTTGTGAATAATTTAATCTACTCAAAACAATGGAGATTATAAATATTCTATAATTATCACTAAATAATAGTAAAACTTATAAAAAGATTCAGTTTTTAAACCAAATATTGATCAAAAACTCATAATTACTAAATAAAATGGATAAATTAAGACATTTAATCTGGAAATTTGGAACCAAGTTAAAGAACATTCTTGAGAAAGAGATAATTTCACCATTAACTTTAGATTCCTTCTTTGGTGAACCATCTGATTTTAGATATTTATTGGATAAACCAACTAATTTTAGATCCTCAATTTCAAGTGACAGCTGGCAACCAGAATCCAATATTCACACACTTAAATATAATCCAAACGGCCAATTTTTAAGACAAAAGAGAGATATACAATCCAGAGATGATTTTGCCGGAACTAATCAAGAGAATATTGAAGAAGTTCTTAATTCTAAACTAGAAAGTTATTCAGATTCTTTGGGTGGCGCCATTGTTAGTGCCAGTTTCCATGATCTACATGGCAAAATGCCAGATTTTCATATTAACCAAGGACACAAAGGTTGGTCAGCATCAGTAATAAAAATTCCTGTGATGGTTGCTGTAATGAGAGCAATAGATGAAGGAAACTTTAAGTTATCTGATGAATTAGTTGTAGATCACAAATATCCTTTGGAATCCTATGATTTTGTTACTCAAATGGATGAAGGCGAAACAATTTCTATTAAAGAATTAATGGATCACATGATGGTCATTTCTGATAATGAAGCCACTAATATGTTAGCTGACCATGTAGGTTTAAGATACCTTAATTCGACTATGCAGGAACTTGGGGCAACAAATACTATGTTGGCCCATCTTTTAACTGCAGACGTTCCTCGGATTATTACTGATTGGAATCCAGAAGGAAGCAATCTTACTACTGCAGAAGATCTAACCAAACTTCTAACTTCTATTTACACCAATAATGCAGCAAGTAGAAAAAGTTGTAAACATATGAGAAATGTTTTGGAAACAGGAATGGGTGGACCTTTAGCACAATATCTACCTAGAGAAACAATAATTGGGAACAAAATTGGTTACATCACTGATCCTTTTGCCGGATCAGATCATCATGATGCCAGCGTTATTAATCGCGATTATGTTTTAACTGTGATGTGTAATCAAATAAAACATTGTATAAATCCTTTCGAAGGATTAGATTTTGATGAAGTCACTGAGCATTGGAAAAAAATTAAAAAAACTCTTGACAATTACCATCAGGAAAATGATTTACCTTTCTATTTTACTCTTTTTGCAGAACCACATGCCCATTTTAAATTAGGTGGCTCTTCAGGAGCAATGGCAAATATTTCAAAAGTCGTTCACGACGTCTATTATAATGGGGAAGTAAAACTTTAGAACAATGGTAGAAAAAGTAATTTATGTGGGCGCTGAAAACGAATTTCAATTGATGAGAGGAAAAGAATATGAAAGCTTTTCAGAACATTGGGGTTCCTTTGCCAGTAGATATTCTGCCCCCACTTTTAGTAAAGGTGAAACTTCTATTAGAACAAAAGTCGGTAATGGAATTTATGCGGATGGTAGAGAACCAGAGGTGTGTACTGCCCCTATTCGTGTGGAACCTGGTTTTGTAGATAAGTTTGCAGATAGTCTTTATTTAGCTCGTAAAGAGTTAATTGATTTTATTGGAGACAACCAAAAGTATGATTTAATCGGTTTTTCCAGTCATTGGAACATCACTGACCCAAATGGAATTAGTTCAGTAGGTTTAATTAGTTCCTTGGGAGTACCATATTCACTATTAACTTTAACCCCTCTTTCTTGTGGGATGAATCTTCGAAACAAACCAGATCGTTTGGAGCTATTGGGAGATTACATTGAAAACGAAGATCAAGTTCGTGCTTTTATTTTATTTTATACCGCAAGTGTTCTCCAGTTTGAGAACAATGCTCAAAACTTACCATTTTCTCATTATTCCAGGGTAAATGGTGCTCCTAGAATTAGCAATTTAGTAGAAGATGGCAGATATACCCAAATAGAAGTTGATTTTGGCAGTTCACAAAAAGTTATTTCTGCCCAAACATATTTAGAAGTTTATTACAATTTCTTTAAAGACGGGATCGAAGAGATTGGAACTCCAGAAGACGTTAAAAACCTAGAAGATTTCGTTTTTGGTAGGAAAAAACTAGAAGTAGATCGTTTAAAAAAATACGCTTCAATATCTTATCTGAAGAACAGACCAGGAGGAGCATTAGTTTTAGACAACCATCCCTCAGTTACAGTCAACCCTAATGATTATCGAGAAGAAAGGGACTTACCAGACAATCACGCCCGTTTTCTTTCAGAATTAGTCAAAGGGGAAAAAGGTTTTCATGCGGAACGTATGGGTTGGGAAGAAATCCATCTTATTTTTGATAATGATTACCAGTATTTGTTAAAAGGAATCAATTTTATTTCCTACGCAGGAGAGATTCTAGCACAAACCTCAGATCCCGAACTATTTGAAGACGCCATATCTTTTCTAAACCAAACTAGTAACAATTACAGATTAGTAACTAGCGAATCTGTCCGTGATGCTAATGACATATCTGATAAGCTGGCAAGAATTCTAACTACTGCAGTTAAGAGAGTCCATCCCCAAGAAAGCCGATTAGTAAACTTAGCCCCTTTAGAAAATATCAAAGAAAGAATTACAGAAATAGAAGCAAAATTCCAACCTTATGATCAAGAACAAGATAATTCTTTAACTGAACCCTATCAAGACTTGATGAATGGAAGAATTGTAAATGAATTTTCTTTAAGAAGTGTTTGGAAGAAATCTGATCCACATGGCGCACAAAAGGATGGGAGCCTTTACACAATAGGAGCTATCGTTGGAATCCTGGCTGCCTTTTTATTCCCCGCAACCAAATATAGAATAGATTTCGACCCAGTAGAGAAAACCGAACACCATGCTCCCGCAACATATTCTTCTGCTGAAGAAATGAAAAAGAATGAGAGTAACCCCTGTCAAACAAAGATTCCTTGGTCAGACGATTTATGTTTAGAAGATCTTTTTAATATCAAAGAGGATAAAAATGGCCAGTAAGATAATCGAAGAGATAAAAGCACCTTATCAAGCAGAACAACACAGAGTTAATGAACTCAATCAAAATACTGATAAATTAGAAAACATTGTTTCTTCCCCCCTCCACATTCTCCGTTGTTGTACCAGATTATTATTTTTTGCGGCCGTTACTATGAGTATAACTGGTTATTTTTCGTATCCATATTTTGATGCAAAAAACCAATATAGAATTGCTAGAGAAAACATAAAAGTAGGAAATTATGATACTGCCCATGAAATCATTTCTGGAATCGATGATTTGGCAGAAGAAGAATTTAAGAAAGTTTTTACAGATATAGTTGATAAAGGTCTAAATCCCGAAGAAGCAAGGAGATACACAAAATTTCATAATCCTCATCTCTTAGAAGAAGACTTAGAAATCCACCAACTAGAATTCGAAAATGATACAATTTCAACAGGATTAGGAAAACTGACTACAAAAAGTGGAAAAGATTTCTTGGTTCTTGGAGATGAATCGGGAGAAATTTATTTTTTCAATGAAGCTGGTAATAATCTTCGTACCTTAATGAGTCACGAAATTTGTGGAAAATTTCACCAAGTAGAAGAAAATGATGAAACCACTCTCCTAATTGGAACCAATGATGGATTAGTTTACAAAATTGGTCTTATGGAACTAGGAGAAGATAAAGCCACAATACCAGTAGTAAAAACTATTTTTGATGCAAAAGAGAAAATTAGTGAGCTTAAATCTTATGATATTGATGGTAGAACTGGATATTTCTTTACTTCAGAAACTGGAGAAGTTTTTGGTATTTGGGCAGATGGAACAAAATTCCTAAACTTAAATGTTTTCCCAACCAGTGAAGATAGCGATGAAAAAAAATTAGATCACCTAATTCCTCCAGTTGTCACCACAGATGGAAAATTAGCTGGACTTAAGGGATTAGTTTATGATAATGAACATCTTTTAATCTTTGATTCTGATGGAAAGACCGAAGTCATTGGAGATTATAGGATTATCGGAGAATTAATGAAAGGGGATGTCAACGGAGATGGTATTGAGGAAAATATTTTTAGAACCAAACATCGCATAGGTATAGAAAAAGATTCTTTATATGGGACTATAGAACCTAATCATGGCATCAATATATCATTTCCAAGGTACCGGGGATTTGTAGGAGATATAGATCGAGATGGTTTTGATGATTTTGTTTATGGATGGTCTTGCGGATTAAGTGCCAATCTTGGAAGTAGAAACAATCCATTAAAAGAGGGATGGGATTTTGATTCCCCCCATACTGGTTTCGACTGTGATTATTTTACTAGTAATATTATCCTTACTGATATTAATGGTGATGGGAGACAAGAATTGATTGCTGGTTCAGATGAAGGAAGAATATATGTCCTTAAACCCAGCACTGGAGAAGCGTTATTAAAATTAGAGTTTGGTTCTAGGATCCAAGGAGATAAAATTAAACACACCAACATAAATGGCAAATCTTATTTAACTTTTGCCACAGAAGAAAAAGCCTATATGATTGAAACTGGATGGTTTAAAGCATTACTTTAGAATAAGCTAATATCTCTTCTAAAATTAAATGCTCGCTTTCATGCTCACTTTAAATATATTTAAACCCTTCTCTTCTTGTAAGAGTGATAAAAAAGAAAATGGAAATAAAAAATCAATTCCAACAAGGGATTTCATAACGGTCCATTAAAATTTGGGCAAATTTCCCTGCGTGTTTCTTCATATCTGTAGGAAGCTCAGCAGCAATAGAGTTCTGTAAGTAATCCATGTCTCTTTCAACGAGTGCATGGATCAAGTTATCTCTATATGCTTCCCGTTTTTCAACTTCTTCCCAAGGCACAATTGCAATCCCTCTATCTTCATACGCACTTTTTAATTGAACAGGATTAGCACAAACAAACATCCTTACAGACCCTTTTGGACTTCCTTTATAATTTCCTTTAAGCTCATTTACAACTGCCATAAAATCAGGAACATCTTCCAAATCACTTATCTTGTCAGTATAAGCAGTTAATTGTGGCAAATTATCTTCACTTAATCTATTTGTTTCTATTCCCACAACACTATCTACATTATCTCCTTGTAATATTTCTCTAAGTTTAAATGCTTCTTCTGGATCATAAACTAAAAAATCTGCCTCTGCAGTATATTCTGGCATTTTCCAAAGTTTTACTTCCAAGAGTCCCTTGGGGTTAGGTTTGACTAACCACTCTTCTCCACCAGTTAAATAATTTGAAAGTTCTGTCATTATAATTTCCCCCACTTTAACTCTAACCCAAATCTATTGTTATTTATATTAATTATTCAACTAAAACCATTATTTCCTCCTAACAAGCGATAACTTTTTAAATAGTCTTCTTAATTTAACCATAAACGGAGATGTGGGTATTGGCTTACCTGAATCCAAGGGAATTACAAGTAATTCCACGGCACTGAAAACTAATAATTTTCTTATGCCCTAAATAGAAGTAACTAAGAAACAAACCAATGGAGGCCACACAAAATGAGTCTATATCAAAGAGTTAGAGAACTTTGGAAGAAACCAAAGAAAAACATGCCAGAATTATGGCGTGAAAGATTAATTAAATGGAGAAAAGAGAATTCTACAGTTAAATTAGAACGTCCAACTAGAATTGACCGTGCAAGATCACTAGGATACAAAGCCAAACAAGGTTATGTAATTGTTCGACAAAGAGTTCTTAGGGGAGGTCACACCAGACCTATGATCAAGAAAGGTCGTAGACCAAAACATTATGGTACTAGATTGTCTCTAAGAAAAAATTACCAACAAATTGCTGAAGAACGTATTCAGAAAAAATTCAAGAATTTAGTTTTACTAAACTCTTATTGGGTTGCTGAAGATGGAAAGCATTATTGGTATGAAGTGATCTTTGTAGATCCTAACCATCCAGTTATTAAATCAGATCCAAAAATCAATTGGATTTGTGATAAGAAACACCATTCCAGAGTTTATCAAGGAAAAACCTCTGCTGGAAGAAAAACCCGTGGCTTGAGAGGAAACCGAGGAAAAGGTGCAGAAAAAGCTCGACCTAGTAGAAGAGCTAATTCAAGAAGACAATAGTTTTCTTTTTATTTCTTTTTTTTTAATAACCAAAAATTATATAAATAGCTTCAAAAAATTAATTTCTATGTTTCCATTAATCAGAGATACTTTAGCAACAAATTATGAGAAAAGTTTAGTTGTATTTTCTCAATTAGCTAGTCTTACTAGTAATATGGTTCGAGAAGAGGAAATTATTACTTCTTTAATTCAATTAAAAAAACCTCTTGAGCTTTATCGTCTTTACCCTCATAATATGATTTATAGTTTAAGATGTAGTGGGGACATTTTTCAGTTTGACGATCAACATCCACAAAGAATTCGTGCTAGATATTTTAGATTAACCGAAGAAGGGTTAAATAAAGTTGACCATGCTATTTACAAAAGTGGTTTGTTGGAACAAGAAGCAAGAGATTCTATTGCAACTGTTGCTGATGAAGTCATTACAAAAATTAACCCCCATCATGTTTTTGGAAGACATTATTTCGGTAAAGAAGAAAACTTTCCAGCTCTACCTAGGTACGTTTCTTTTATGAAACCAGAAGAATAAAAGATGATTAACATCAGTCAATTAATAAGAAACTCAAACCAGCATCCGTTAACTGATAGATTAATAGAGTTTGTTGATCCAGAATTTTATGTAGCTGAAAATGTAGCAGACTATAGGGCTAATAGGTCAATACTTACTCCCCCTTGGTTTAAGAGGCCAATCCGTACTGCAAATGATTATACATATATTTCTTTTTATAATGTGGGGATAGATGCAACTTCTGAAAATGGTATGATGAATGATGATTTAGTTAATATTCATGATAAAAGTGGTTCGGCAACTATCTGTTGGACAGGACCTGGACGCGTTTATCCTTGTAAAGATTCTTATTTTCAGATGTTAGATAGTGGCGAATTAAAACCGCGAGATTGGGTTTATAGATTAGACGTTAGATGGATTTATGAATTTGAGGTAGCTTTTGTTATTGGTTTCAGAAAAAATAAATTTTCAAATCCTAGAATAGAAAAAGAATCTTTGGTTGATAAAATTACTTCATTGTTTCCAGAACCGCAACCACAATATTAAAAAGATAAAAGAAAAAAATTAAACAAAACTAAATTTAAACCCGCCCATGTAAATGATGATTTCTACACCATTATTAACTTCTGCTGGTGCTAGTCTTCCATCTCCAAACCATTTATAGAACCAAGCCATGAAGAGTCCAGAATAACTATAAACTTCTTCTGAACCGTCAACAGATATTACTAAGTTCTCTTCATCATCTGGAACGTTTGGATCATCTAAACTTACACAGATTTCTTTTCCTTGTATCATAGCACAACCTGAAGCAAAACCAAAATATTCATTCCCACCATCTAACTCAACATTTTTACTGGATTCATCTTTTGGGCCTTGTATGATTGTTGGCTCCATTAATATATCTTCAGAGTAATCATTGTTTCCCTGATTATCTTCCATTACCCCAAATCTATCTAATTTAATATGGATGGGCAAATTCCATTTCTCTAAATTTAATTCTCCTGGAGGAATAAACAACTTATCAATTCCATTAAAAGAATTCTCAGATTCATATCTTAAAGTTTCACCCGGTTGAAGTTCAACAAACAAAGAATCCAGCGAATATTCATATCCTTCTAATCCTGCTTTTTCAATCGAAGCTAAAACATCAACAAGCTCTTCTTCAGTATACTCCCTTAATCCCGATGCCACTAACTCTTTCTTTTCCTCAATCTCTTCTGAAGTTAAAGGTTCAGACATATAACTCCCTTCATTCCATTCAGGAATTACTTCTTTCTCACTTCCATCTTCTGAAATTATTTTTACACTAGCTATCTCGGAATTTGGATCTCTTATATTAGTCAAAGATTGTAATAAACAATTAGGATATTTTAAGTAGGGATCATCTTCAAAATAAAGCTCTGCTGGCAGACAAGTACTTACTGTATCATCTCCCACATTCTTCACATCTAAAATATAATCATATGCTTCTCTTACTTCGGGATTATCTTGCCTTAATGCAAAATCCTCCACAATTAAATCAGCCTCTGCAACTACCAGAAAACTAAAACAGACTAAAAACATTACCATTAAACCAAATAATTTTTTCATCAATATCACCTCTAATTATGAATTAATATAAACAATACTTTATAATATATAAAACTTGAGTTACTTTTATATATCTCTTAATTATTTTCTTCTTATGAAAAAGAGATGGATCCTCATTGTCGCCTTATTGGTCTTTTCTCTTCTTATCTTTAGTGGTTGCGAGGATAATCTTGCCGGAGAAGCCAGCCGAGGCACTAAAACCAAAGTTCTTCCTGCTTACGACGAAAACAAATGTTATGACTTAGATCAAGGAATCAAAGAATTTGTCAAAGGAACCACCAAGGGGACTCTGGGATTTAGTCGATCCACTAAATATGTTACTAATAATGATTATTGTGAAGACATAACTACTCTTGTTGAATACTATTGTAGCAGAAATAAAGTTTACTCTAAAAAAATCACTTGTGATTTTGGCTGCCAAGAAGGAGTTTGTTTAGAAGAATCTCCAATTGAAGAACTGCCAGAAGAAAACGAGAATATTGAAGAACCACAAATTATTGATCAATCATTTTGTGAATTACTGATCGGAGACGGTTCCACAGAACATCTGGACATCATCTTCGTTTCCCAAGGATTTTCTGAAGAAGAGATAGAAACTGACATCAAACAAGGAATCAACAAGTTAATGTATGGAAAAGATGGTGGCCTCTTGCCAGTAGAAACCACTGGCTTCTTTGAAATGCAGGGAATTCAGGAAAACCAACAAAAAATTAACATTCATCTTATAACTGCTGATGCCACCCCGTTCTATGATGGTTTTGATGATTCCATCACAGAGTTTGTCAAAACCACCTGTTTATTTTTCGAAGAAGGAAAAGATGCCATTGTCTTCCAAAAGAATGAAGATTCTATTGGGAACTTCATTACTGCTACTTACTCTTCCGACCTTAGTGTAAAATTCATTACTCTCGGCCCCTCTTTTTCGTTTCCTTCTGATTTTGTTCACGAGTTTGGTCATGCTTTCGCCGGACTAAATGAAGAGTATTACGTTTGGGGCAGTTATTTCTCCGAACAGAAATTGTATGATGATCCCCAACAACAAGTTGGCTGGGGGGCAGTCAACTGCGATCTAGGAAAAAACCCTTGTACTAAATGGTGTGGAGGGGTTGACACTTTGAAATATGATCAGACCATAGCTGCTCAAGAACTAGCTAACACTTGCTTAGATGCCCTTGATCAAAGCGATGGACAATCTTGGCAAGAGACCTGCCTGCAGATAGATTTTTCTTCCCACCTTAAAACTATTGGTGGTGCTCACAGTAAAGAAGAGCTTTGTGTAGAACTTCCAGCTTCCTCCAACTTCTGTTTCCTCTATGCTCAATCCCCAGAATATTATTCTTGCTACCAAGCCATAGATAACAATGACCAAGAACTATGGTTAGAAACCTGTAATTCCCTCGACTTCTCTGCTTTTGCTGGAAAAACCAAAGAAGAACTTTGTGTAGAAATCCCTACAGTAATCAATCCAGCCATAATCTGTACGTTTGCTCTCAAAGAACAATTTCAAGAATGTAAAACTATTTTTGATAATAATGAAGAAGTGGCCTGGCCTTCTTATTGTAATTCTCTAGACCTCGCCCCAGGATTAGAAGCCAACTATGGCATGACAGAAGAAGAATATTTTAATAGTTTTGATGGTACAGTTTGTGGTGCTAGTAACGTAGATGGGTTGTGTAGCTCTTCTCCAGATGATTCTTGTAATTTCCTTTGTACTCTTAATCTAGATAAACTGAGGTATGAAAGCATAGGCCTTAACTGTGAAGAAGGAAAAGGTTGCTACTTTGGTTGTGGAGGGGCATTAAACGCCTATAGGTCCACCCCTTGTAGTGTCATGGGTTGCGGAGGATTGTCTGATTTCAATACAGGTTATGGGGTAGTAGCTAATGGTGTTGTCGCCCAACAGCCCCTGTTTCCAGACTTGGTTCCCGGTTTTAATGAGATTGGCCAAGAAGAACTCCAGAAACAATTTGATAAGTATTCTTAACGCAAATTCCGAGGATGATAAATAGAAACTTTTGTATCACCAGGAACAGAATCTATTGTTAAATAACTTCTTAGAAACTTACAAGCCAAAGTCACAAAATACAAACCCAAACCACTGTCCCTATGTTCTTTGGTAGAAACTCCAAAATCCAAAAATTCTTTTAGCGATCGATCTTGTGGAAAACCAGGTCCATTGTCACTAACTGTAAACTTAACAAATCTATCTGTCTCTTCTTCCATATTAGGAACATAGATTGGATCAGGAACATCTCCTTGGTGTTCAGTAACATCCACTCTTACCTCTTCAGCTCCAGCCCTCCAAGAATTCTTAATCAAATTATGCAATGAAATATAAACAATTGGCAACCGAGTAATTAAGGGATCACTGATTTTTAAATTATAATGGATTGTCTTATTTTCTTTTCCGGGAATAATCCCTAATCTTCCCAAAATCCAACGAAAGTCATGATTTTTTTCTTTCTTAAAATAACAATTTTCTGTGTATTGGGACATGGCATAAATTCCTCCCAATATATCTCTGATATGGCTAAATTTCTTTCCGATAGTATCTTGACTAAGAAATAAATCTTCATCTGCACCTTCGTCCCTCATAAGCGCTTGACTTTTTAAATCATTAACATGAGATAATAACCCATGATTAATCAATCTACCAACACATAATCTCTCATCAAGTGTTAATAAATTCTTCATCACTAAATAGTACTAATCAAAATATATAAACTTTTTCCTCAAAACTATTAAATATCTCTTATCTTCCCAAACCCTGATGAAAAAATATCTTTTACTCTCACTACTAATCTTTCTTACCAGTTGTACCCCTAATTTAACCGGCAACACAGTCCTTTCTTTAGTTCAAGACCAAGGAGACATAGAACTCTACTTCTGCCCTCAAGATGATTGTGAACAAGAACTAACTGATTTCATAGACTCAGCACAAGAAAGTATTCATTGTGCTTTCTTTGAAGTAGACCTAGATAAAGTCAGAAACAAACTTTTAGAAAAACAAAAATACTTAGATGTTAAAGTAATAACAGACCAAGATTACCTATACGAATTTGATCATGATTTTGTTAAAGTAGATTCTTGGGGTTTAATGCATAATAAATTTTGTATTATTGACAATAAAAAAATCTCCACTGGTTCAATGAATCCAACTAACAATGGTGCCCAGAAAAACAACAACAATCTTCTTTTCATTAACTCAAATGCTCTTGCCACTAATTACGAAGCAGAATTCCAAGAGATGTGGGCAGGAACCTTCAAAAAAGGAGACCCATCACCAAATCCTAATGTAAAACTAAACAATATCACTATTAAAAATTACTTCTGTCCTGAAGAAGCCTGCGCATATAGGGTAAAAGAAGAATTAAAAAAAGCCAAAGAATCTATTCATTTCATGACTTTCTCATTCACCAACAATGGAATTGCTAATATTCTCTTACTCAAACATCAAGAAGGAATTAAGATCCAGGGCGTTATGGAAGCCCGACAAGTAACTAAATATTCTAAGTACCAAGTTCTTAAGTATCAAGGAATCGATGTTGTTAAAGATGGTAATAAACAGAATATGCATCATAAGGTTTTCATAATAGACAAAGAAACAGTCATCACTGGATCATTTAATCCTACTGGCGGCGGCGATACTAGAAACGATGAGAATATTTTAATTATTTCTGATAAGAATATTGCTGAAGAGTTTATGGCTGAGTATAAGAAAGTTAAAGCAGAGTCAAAAGTTAACCAATAACCAACCCATTACAAAAATTAACTATTAGGTTCCATAATCCATTAAACGTTGATGTAATGCTGGGTCCCTGATTGCCTTAAGAGGACCTGTCTTCAACGGCAATTTATTGCCTCTAACAAAAGTATTCTCATCAAGATCAACTTCTCCAATTTCTACACCATCATCTAAATAAGCTAACTGTACTTTACTACCAGCAACACCAAGTAAAGTTAACGATGCAATCTCTACGGGTGTTTGGTAGGGGGCTCGATTAGGTGGATGAACCGTCTCAATCAATAGTTTGCCATTAAAACGTAAATTGCCATCTGGAAAATTTGTTAAGAATGTTGCGAAAGGATCAACACTATCTGTAACTTTTTCTACAAAAGGAACTGCTTGATATCTAGCCCCAGATTCTTCAGAGAATTCATCAATTTTCTCTCCAATTAAGGTTGGTTTATCTGGGTCAAATCGGTGGATTGCATTAAACCAACCAGAACCATGACCAAAACCTCTTTTATATTCGACTAAAGCATAAATCTCTCCTTTTGCTCCATAAAAAATATTCCTAATCCCTTCAAATACGGGGGGTGCTTTTTCTCTATCCCGATGTTCTAATAAGTTTTCACTTTTATCAAAATTAAACAGATCATGAGGAGGCCCATCATTTAAAACCAACTTCTGCATCACTTTATATCCTTTAGTTCCAAAAAGAAACAATTCTCCTCGAACATTAAATATTTTTGCCATGTGGGGGATTTGAGACGTTCTGCCAGAGAAAACAGAATGAATTATATGGGGGTCAGTAAAGTAGATATCATTGTTGCCTACTGTAAGGTCACCACCGCTGCCACAACCAAGTTCTTTTACTTGTTCAGTTTCCATGTCAAAATATTGTATTTCTCTTGAACCAACAAGTAATCCTTTTACAGAAACTTTAACTAGCTGTTCAAGCGGTAATTTCACATCAATTGGTATTTCTGGACTATCAGTTGTATCTGTCATTCTATTCAATAATCAGAACAATTATTTAATCTTTGCGGAATAACTCATTCCAGAAGCTGGTTTCTCTTTTCAAGATTCCTAGCAAATGGTAAAAAAGTAACTGGGGCTAAGAGTTTTAATTCTAACAAATGCTTCATCATAGATCAAGAAACCATAATAACTGGTTCCATGAACCCCACTGGCGGTGGAGACACCCGTAACGATGAAAACATCCTAATCATCAAAGATAAAGATCTCGCTGAGAAGTTTATGGAAGAGTTTGAGAAAGTTTATGCGGAAGCAAAAGAATTTAACAAGATGAAATAATCACCTTCAACCAACAATAAAGAATTGTTTATATGTGTAATTATAAGGAGAATAAGAGAACTCGTATTCTTTTAACAAAACTTTCCTTGGATAATTTCTTTCAGTAATGATGGCTTGGATACTACCACGATTAGAATGGATTGTTCCTTCCATAGGTATTAACAAAGAATCGTATTTTAGTTTCTTTATCATCTTTTCAGAGTATTTAATAATCTGATCATACAAATGTACTGGAGAAACTTCACTTAAAATAGTGGAATTAGGTTGGATGGACGCAATTAGATATTTTTTTCCTGCCTCTTCAATAGTTCTATAAATTACCCCTCCACAAGCCTTAAAATTATTGTCCCAGATAATCAATTGCCAGAAATCTGTCATGTTCCACAATTTATTATCTGAAGCTACACAAACTCCAAAATTATACATTGCTACAGAATGAGGGCGCTTTTTACTTAACATAAAAAGATATTTAGCACCACCCTTACCAGAAGATTGGTGGGAATGTTCAAATTTATTCATCTGTTTATGCATCTGGTTGTAATCTTCTCCTGTTAATTCTGAGAAAATATCGCTGATTAATTTCTTACTGATAGTTCCAGCTCCCTGTTGCTTTAACCAAACCTCAACATCTTGCCATTTAGATACTTGCCAATCTATTTTCTCAGCATAGAATCCATTCTTTTCCAGAATTAATTTTATTCTTACTTCTTTATCTTTCTTTTCAGACATCCATAAACCAAACAAGGTTTTAGCTAAACCAGCATACTTTTTTGGTTTCTTTACTTTTTCAATCAGTTGAGAGAACTTAACTTTATTCTTTTGGTAAGCAGTATCAATTAAAGTGGTAATCAAATCATTTTTTAATCTGTCACCCATCCATTCTTTATATTTCATTAAAGTTGAATGTTCAGCGTTAAATTCTGGCAAACCAGTTCCCGTGTTTACAGAATATTGATAAATTAAAGTTAAGAATGCTTTTCTTCTTTTCTTCAAAGTTTTGTTAGTAAAACTGGAAAGTAAAGCTAAACCTAATTTTTCTGGAATTAATGCTTTTTGGGGTTTAGAATTTATTTCGCTCACTGCTTCAATTAACATTTTCCAGGATTCATCGTTTAATTCTTCACCCGATTTTAAGGCATAGCCTCCTCGAGAAATTTTTACTTCTTCTGGAGATATTTTATTTAGAACTTTTGGAATATCTATTTGTCTATCAGTTCTATTGTCATAAATTAGTTCATATCTTCTCCTAGGGACAGTTAATTCTGGAGAGAAAACAGAATACAACATCCCAATGAGAAGTTTTGAGTCATATTCTTTTGTTAGCACTCCATTAAAAATATCTTTTTGGATAGTTTTTAATTCTTTAAACATCCTTTCTAGATGAAGATGTTTCTCAGGATGATCTGAGGCCATAATTATTTTATATTCTTTATACACTTCAATTAAATCAACAGTTGAATTTTTTAAGAAAGGAATTAAATATTCTTTTTCTTTGCTTAAAGGAGTAGCAATGATATTTTCTTTAATTCCATTAACTAATATATGTTGAAGAAAATCATGAGCTTTAAATTTACGTTCACTTAGAATTTTAATCAAAATTTTAATATCATCTTCTGTTTGAATCACTTGAGAGATTTCCCCATAACTTTCGAAACATAAAAATGAAGCAATTTTTTGACTTTTTAATGTTGGAAAAATCAAAAGATCAAATAGATCAATACCAAAATGATTGAGTAAGGGTTCTAACTTTCTTAAAGAATCATAAGTTTTTTCTTCATTACCATTGCAATAATCTTTAATTTTTGGAAAATTTTCAATTAAATAGGACCAGGATGCAGGATCTTTTTCCAGTAGATATCTTAATGTAGAAATACCAGAGAAGAAAATATCCGGTATGTTTTTTTCTGCAGCTTGAGTCATTTTACAAACACCATAAACTACTTGCGCCCAAGAAAGGATTCCTTTTTCTATTAAATTTTTAAATGAAGGAAGACCATAAAGTAAAATGGTATGGATAGTATACATGTTTTTTTCTGCAGCTTGAGCAATTTTACAATATCCATCAACTATTTGCTCCCAAGAAAGGATTCTTTTTTCTAATAATTCTTTTAATGAATTACTTGAATGAAAACCATCCTTAAAGATAACTTCTGCACCTTCTCCAGCAGCTTGAGCAATTTTAGGCAAGTCGTTAACTACTTGCTCCCAAGAAAGAATTCTTTTTGAAAAGATTCCTCTTTCTAGTAAAGCTTTATTAGAAAAAATCCCTTTTTCTAGTAAATCTTTAACTGAAAGAAGACCGCGCTTGAACATAGCTTCTGCATTTTTCCCAGCAGCTTGAGCCATTTCATTCAAATCATTCGGGTGCTGGGCTAAAAACCGAACATATTCTGGATATTCTTTTAATGGGAATTCCCACTTTTGAGTATAGCCCGTTTTATATTTTTCAGGCAGCGCTTTATACTTCTTTAAAATTGCCATCCCCTCTTCTACTAAATTCTCTCTATCTTCTTCAGGCAGTCTTTTAATTACTTTCTGTGCTTTCTTCAAACTCACTTCTAAAGCCCGAATCCATTTCTCAACATCTTGAACTTGTTCTTCAATCTGTTTGATTAATTGCAAGAAAGCAGCATGGATTTTTTCTGCTTTTTCAGGATTATCTTTTTTTATTTTTTCTTCTAATTTTGCTTCGATGGTTGCTTTATCCAATTCTTCTTCTAATAAACCATTGTAGAAACTAGCATATTTTACTAGGTGGGCATGTTCAATCTCTAACTCCTTAGCAATTTCACGAATAAAATGAATAATTTGTTTTAAATGAAAATCTTTTTTTAAATGCCCTTCCATTTGTTGATGTACTTTTTCTATTTCTTCTTGATAAGTTTCTTCGAATTCTTCTCTAAATCTTTCTTCAAAACGATCGGCTCTTCTTTCTGCTCGGCCGATATAATGAACAAGGTGTACTGCTTTACGAAGTTTTTTCCGGTCAGCGTCTTTTTCCTTTTCAATCTCTTCTAATTTATTATATAATTCTTTGACATACTTATATTCAGCAGCCGCCCAATCAATAGCAAGAATCAAATCTTTACTCAACTCTTTTTTTGTAAACATAATCAATAAAGAAACAATAAAGTATTAAATACTTTTCTTTAATCTAAAACTGTCGACAAGGGTATGGAAGAATTTCAATTAGTTAGAAAAGAAGCAGAAAATAAAGTACTTTCATAATTCATACCATTTATCTAATTCTTCCTGAAACTTTAAAGCAGGAATATTTGAAGATAAGTAACCAACTCTTTCCCCCTGATCATAAGCGATAACAAAAGGGACACAATAGACATCTTCTTTACGAAAGATACTAAATAATCCCTCATTTTTATTATCTAAATAAACAGCATCAATTTCAAATAAAGATAATATCTCCTTCAAATCTGGATCATCAACAAGATTTCCAATAAATGAGGTACAACAATCAACATTATCTTGTAGAACAAAAGCTAAAGTTCTTCCTTCACGAACAGATCTTCTAAATTCCTTTTCAGAATTAACGATGGTACATAATTTTTCGGCACCTTTAATAACAGTCATTTTAAACTAATCCCCCAATAGGCCCCATAAATATTTTCAAATTTATTTCTCTTAACCAAATCCAGCCCTTCTGTTGTAACCGGGTTACAAAGCAAATATTCAAATCCTTGTTTTTTAGAATTTCTTAATACTTCACTTAATACGGCACTACCAATCCCTTTATTTCTTTTGTATACAGGTAATTCCATATTTAACAAATAAATAAGTTTATCTGGAGAAGACATTCTTCCCCCTTTCCAAAGAGTGTTAATTACATTAATATTTTTCATCAAAGAAGTATTATTTTGAGAAGTTACAGAACCCAACAACACTTCCAAATTATCTTCCCCACAAGTTCTCCAAACAGTTCCAAACGCTAAATCAAATTGAAATTGGCTATATTTTGGCATAGTTTGTACTAAACAATCACCAAAATACCTAATCTCCATTCCCAAATCTTCCATATTCTTATTTGAAATGGTCTGGTTTATATTATTTTTTATATTTTAAAGAAAAAACAACTTATTTACGTAGCTCATCAATAAAACGACCGCAACAAGTTATATAATCAACATACACAGAAAAATAAATAGATGGTTCTGAAAAATCTCTTTGTATGTGGGTCATGATAGCAGTATGTGGAGTTACCCCTGCCACCATTTCTAAAGTCATATCACAACCCAAATGCTGAGGATCTATTCTTTTTTCATCAATTAAATCAAACATAAAGATCAATTGTTCCCTATTGATATATTCTGGAATTCCATGTTTTTCCATTAACTTTTTCAAAATCATCCTTAAAATTCTAGAATTTATCGTTTTTATAAATATTACCCTAAATTATCTAGGATATCATGGGCATTAGAAGAACTCAAGTACTTTCCAATTTCTTTATTTTCTGCCCTTAACAAAAACGAGGCCTTCAAAGAACTCTTCTCAGCATTACTAACTCTAGCGAACCTATCTGCTAACATCAGCCCATATGGATAACCTAAAAACACCGCATCCCTACTATTCTCCACTAAATAAGGCAAAACCTCCAAATTACCTTCAAACCTAAATACATGTTTTGCTAATGGGTGTAATTTAACAAAAGAAGTTTTATTATCAACAAAATAACTCCAACATCCAGGAGGACAAAGTTTATTCAATAAAATCATTGGATTATTCCCAGAAACCGTAAACAGCGAACAGCTTTTAGCTAAAGCACAAACTCCAGCACTTAACTTTCCTAAATATTTTTCTTCATTCCGATAACTTTTCTCTAAAGTTCCATCAAGAACAATAAAATTTGCCTCTATTGAAGAACCTAAACTCAATTCTGCAAATCTTCTAGCTATATTAGCTACTTTAGAAACAGAAGCCCTTTCTACCCCTTTCTTAATTGTTATATCATTGGAAGATATTAACAAATCCTTCTCATCAATTGCCCGATCTCCATAAATTTTACTCTGATAAAATAATTCTCCTTCAATCCACTTTGCTCGAGTAAACAAATAGAATTCCTTTTTATAAGAATTTAATTTCTCTTGACCTTTAAATACCTGGGCAAAGATTCTAATGAAACTTAAACAAAAGTTTCCGGTAGAAATAACCTCTGTCTGCCCTCCATCAACAAAAGCAACAGTTTTCTCCCCTTCTTTATCGTTAATTCCCTTAAAACCTTTATTCAATTCAATAGTTCTCCCATTAAAGATAATCTTATCTTCAGAAGAAAAGCTATTCAGAACTTCCTTTATTTCCTTAGAGATTTGTTCAATCATATTATCTTTAAAGAACTAAATTCATTAAAAACATTTATGTGTTTAAAGATATAAAATCAGATCATCTTTTTCTTTTGGCGTTTTTTTTAATAGTAGAATGATAAAGTCTTCTTGCTTCGTGTAATTGAACCACTCCATCTCCATTAATATCTGCATCTCTAAAGACTTTCTGATAACTTTTAGGATTAATTTTAAATTGATTCTTGCTCGATAAAAAATAATCTCCTTTTTTTGTTTTCCTTACTTTAATCTTCCCCGAATTTATTCCTTCGATCGTTCTCAAAATTCGCTTAACACTACTTTGGTTATACTGGTATGGTTTATATTTAGAAGGTCTTTCATTATTTTCTTGAACAGAATCATTTAAATTTTCTTCCCTAGGAAGTAAAGTATTATAATAATCACTAATTGTCTTTTCTAGTCTTGAACACCCACCCATATTCGTAACCAAGATTACTGGAACCATATAAATTCCCACTTTATTAACCAATTTGTCTAACATTTGAACTTACCTCTTCAAAGATTCAAGCGCATTATCCAAGGCTTTGTCAAGACTATTATCTTTCTTAGGAACTGGTTTTGATTTGTAATCCACAGAAGGTTTTTTAGTAGCTTCATGTTTTTCCATCTTACTGTACAGTCTTGGCATCAAACCACGAAAATGTTTTTCAGTAAACTCATCATTAGTTGCGTGAAAAACTAAACGATGTTTTTTCCCTTGGTATTCTCTAATCTCAACTTCTTCGGGAGATCCATTTCCGTTACTATCAATAAACTTATACTTAAACTTTTTATCTGGAGATAATATAGAAATAAAACCATCTTTATCTGTTAAATAACTTTTCCCTTCATCTGCTGGCACTATGTAAGTTCCTTTTTGAACCATATTTTCAACATTTTCCAGGTGTTCATTAATCAGCTTTTCTCTGAAAGTTACAAACATGTCTTTGTAAACAGCACAACTCTTACCACTACAAAGCCTTTTTCCATTAACTTCTACAACATCAGGAACACCATCAGCTTGTTGGAAGTAATCACTATCATCGGACATTTTAATAGTATTACTTTGATGACGAACCATTATTGAAGCAGAAGGGTAGCCTTCTGCTGTGGGGTTCCCCTTAGCAATATAAAAAACTCTTGCCCTCTCATTTTTTTTCATATCATTTTTTAAAGCATCTTCTAATGCACCTAATACTTCGTCTGGTGTTTCTGACGCAGATAATAATCCAGGGGCAGTAACTGCTAATGTTCCAGCAACAAACGCAGTTCCCAATTTTTCTAAAAATCCTCTTCGATTCATTTTGATTTCCATTTTTATTCTTGTTTTAGATTTTCATTAAACTTTTTCATAATTTCATACTGTGGCCAAGTTAGTGTGTCAATGTAAGTAGAGAATAGTTTTGTTTGTTCTTGGTTAAAAAAACAAACCTTCTTATCAGAAATATAATCTTTATCTTGCTTGTTTACAACAGCAACGATATCTTCACCGGAACTGGTTCTTTGTATGTAACTTCCCAAATCTTTAAGTAGACTAAATAATGGCGATTCTTGTCTTAACCTTGCAAAAGTTCCCGGCCCGCTTTCTCTTTCAATTTCACTGAAAATTCCATAAGCATAAACTTCCGGACTTGAACCAGAACCCATCTCTAAAGCAGAATAATCTCCTTCTACATTTTCAACTTTCAATATTTTTAGTAATGTCATTTTTTATTTTTCCCCTAACATTCTTAATAATCCGTGTGCTCTTGCTTTTGATTCTATTCTTGAAGCGTAAGCTGCTTCAGAATCACTAAAGTTCCAATATTTTGGATGAATTTCTATGTTTGCAGTTTCTTCTAGCTTCTCAACTACTGTACTTAATTCTAAATTTTCTAAGAATTTTTTACCCTCAGAATTAAAGTAAGGCATTACACCATTCTCGTATCCTAATTCTCTAACTGCTAATTTTTCTACAACATGATTCATATAAACAAATGCAGGAACTCTTCTAGTTATTCCAACTGTTGCATCTTCAGGGATTTGTTTTAAAATTTCTTTATAACTCATTTTATTTCCTCCTTTGATTGTTATACCTTAGTAGTAACACCATTAATTTAACTATCTTTTCACTATCTTTCATATCTTAGATATTAAAAACCAAAAGATTTAAATAAAATTAAAGCTAAAACAAAAATCATGAATAGAAAACTTATCAAACAAGGTGGAACTGGTTTAACCGTTTATGTTCCAAAGAAATGGGTAGATCGATTAAAACTTAAGCCAGGTGATGAAGTTTCTATTAAAGAAGATGGTAATAAACTAATTCTTAATCCAGAATCTATACTCAAAGAAAAAACAATCAAACTTGATGCTACTAAATTAAATGAAGATTCATTAAGAATCGCCATCTCTTTACTTTATTGGCAAGGTTATAATAAGATAGAAATAACCAACAAAAAAAAGTTTTCTTTTACGGGAATAAATAAGATTGTCGACAGTTTCATTGGTATGGTTATTACAGAACAAACTGACCATAAAGTAATTGTTCAGAATACAATTAAAGAAAATTCTGAAGACTTGGACAAGATCATTAATAAATTGTTTATCACTGTTAAATATATGTTTTCTTATTTATTAGATAACTTTTCTAAAAACCTAGAGACTGATTCCGAAATCTTAGAACTTAGAAATTCAATCTTAAAACAAAGTAATTATTGTCAGAAGTTAATTTTTGTAAATAATTTTGGTAGGGAGAAAACTTATGAATATGATATTTTAGTTCTAATGTTAAAGAAAATTTCGGGTTCATTGTTTTATCTTACTAAGAACAAGCTACCTTTAAAGAAAACAAAAAATTATCTTAAAAAAGCATTTTTTTGGTTTGAATCCTTACACTCAAATTTATTAAAAAAAGATTACCATTCTTCTCTAGAGATTTACGAATTATTAAATAAAGAAAAACTTAGACTATACCAAGAACAGAATGATAATGTCATCCTTGGAGCAATGGTTGAACATATGTTCAGTCTCTCGTTAAGAATAATTAGTATATTGATTTAAAAATATTTTACTAATAAAATTCATTTCTTTGGTTAAATATTATCTCTGGAAAATATCGCAATTTTATCAATAATCTTTATAAACTCCCTGCTTGAAGCATTCTTATGGTTGATTATTCAGGTATGATTTATCGTAAAAAATGGGACCCCACTTATAGTTTTGTAGATGAACAAATATTAATAGATGGGGTTAGTGATAACTTAACAGAGATTATTCATTCTGCTTGGAATGACACCTTAAGAAATGTTTCTCCAGAACCAAGTAATCAGTGGCAATCTTCAGCAAAAAAGTTTGTTAAAAAGTTAAGAAAAAACTTACCTTTTGCAGGAGTCCATGGCATTTCTTCTTTTGGTAGAAATGAATATTTACTTGAACGAAGCCAAAAACATTACTTGAGAAACTTTGGAGATGAACCAATCCCCTTAACAACTTTAGGAAGAAATAAAATGATAAATTGTATTGGCCAAGCCTTATCTGTAAAAATGGCACTTGCAGAATTGGCCGATTGGGAACTTTATAATTGTACCCAAGATTCTTTCATCGGCACCCATGGTGTTTTAAGTCTAGTTTCAGATGATTGTGCTTTAGTCTTAGATCCAGTTTCAGCAAATAGTACGGGGATTCATCCAAGTAAGAATTTTCGTATGGACTATGTCTTATCTGAAGGGAAAACATTATTAATCCCTGGAGAAGAACCTTCTTTTGGTTTCTTTGGATAGAAATTTTTAATTGACTTCACTCCTAAGATAATCTTCTAATTTTTTTTGTTGAAATTCAGAATGAATGAATTCTTTTCCATCTCTGCTTAGTCTTATATCTCCTCGAAGTTCATTTTGGCCAGTTAACACATAACCACAATAACCTTTAGAATTACCAGCAACTTCTAAATTAACAACTTGACCTGCCAATCTTATTTCTTTATGGACATTATAAGAGGTTACAAAGTTATCTTGATGTTGACCATCGCGAGAGTAACCAGCAAATAATTCTACTGACCCTTTTTTTGGAAATTTATATTCTATTCCTAAATCTTTTAGAGTTTCTTCAAGATGATCATAAACTTTACTTACACAAGGTAGAAATTTAAGCATTTGAGCACAACCATAAAATTGATCCTCATTTCGCATTTTATGTCTATCTGCGAATTTTCTTACTTTTGCTTCTAAACCAGCAAAGTTTCTAAAATTACTTTTTTCGTTGTCTACTGTTCTCATATTTTTGTGATTGTTGTTTTTATTAATAAATATTTATATGTTTGGGAAGTGAAAGTAAGCCCCTGCCGAGATTTGAACTCGGGATCTCTGCATTACCAATGCAACGCTATACCACTAAGCCACAGGGGCAATAAACAATAAAAATCAAGAAGTTCTATTTAAAGATTACTATTATTTTCTTGTCCTTGACAATATTTTTTCTAACCTACTATTCTCTATTCTCGTTTCTCTTAATTCTCCACTAGTCTTCTCTTCCCTCATTGCTAATTCTTTTGTCATTGCTAACATAACTTTATATCCGATCCGACTTTGAGATTCCATTAAATTATATAACTCCCCACCATCAATCTCCATTAAATAACTTTCAGTTGTCGCAGTTACAGTGGCAGTTCTTGGCTTGCCTAATAAGGCTCCAATCTCTCCAAAGAAATTCCCTTCTTTAAGTTGTGCCACTACTTGAGTTCCCAGATTAGGATGTTCGAATGAAACTGCTACTGTTCCTTGTTGAATCACATAAAAAGAATCTCCTTTATCACCTTCTATTACTACTTTTTCTTTGGGTTGATACACCAAAGGATTAACCAATCCATAAACTTCCTGTAATTCTCCCGGCAACAATTCCGAAAACAGATACATATATTGTAATAATTTTTCCATCTGAATAAAACTATTTCTTAGTTTAAAACCATTATCAATCGCCAAACTATATATTAAAGAAATATAAAAACATTCTGAAAGAAAAAATAAAAATTAATAATAAATTGATTCAGTTTTAAGAGGAACATCAGTAACAATATGTTCCAATAATCCTTTTGGGCAAGTTTCACTAAGCTCCATTAACTTTTCGTTAGTTGGAACCAATTCTTCTTTCAATTCTTCATCTAAGATATCAGTATATTCTGAAGCTCCACGATCATCAAAAGAAATTTGAACCGGTAACTTTGCAAGTAGGTTACTCATTTCATGTTTATATCGATTATGTACTCCATTAACTTCTGCTTTTTTGTCCCAAATCTTTCCTGCTTTTATAACTTCTTTTGCAATTCCTTGTAATTGTGCAGAGTTTCCCACCACAAATTGTTTTAGTTCTTCTGCAGCAGCAATTGTAGCTCTAACATTATCCACAGTAGGTTCTGCAATTAAAGCATATCCTTTATTTTGGTCATGGAAATGAAAAGCTTTTCCAAAAGTGGTCTTATCATCTAAATTCAAAGGTTCTCCTCTAACTAAAGATTTCAGAATGGGTAAGGATATTCCTGAATTTAAAACATAATCCTCTTTATCTGCAGGAATATAATGATGTACTAAAACATAAGCTGCAAAATTATTAACAGTAACACTTAATATATCACTTGCAAACCCAAATTCACCATCAGGATGAAGATCAGTAGCTAAGTGTACTTTAACACAAGCTTGTGCAACCTTTTCAGAGTTAAGATAAACTAAATCGTGATTTTCAGCAGAAGAAATTATGCCCTCGCTACAATCGTTATTTGCTCTTCTAATATCCTGTTCCAAATCATAAAATGGTTCTTCTATGGTGCCAAAATATTCTGGAAATGATGCAACTAAAGCAGAGTTTGCTACTCTTCTCCAATTACGTAAGCTTAAAAATTCATTCTCTTTACTAGGATGGAGATGGGCTTCACCTTCTTCTTGTTCAGCAGTTAAACCATATTGAACTGTTACTGGCATACCCGCAATAACTTCTTTGTATCCAACACCTTCAACGGAAGGTGCTTCTTGCCCTAAAACAACATTATTAATTGAAATTATTGGTCTCATTTTATTTACCCCTTACTATCTCCCCTTATTTATTTTGATATTAGCACTTATTTAAAAAGATTTAGGTGAGTTCAGCATTATTTATCTTATCCAGCATATACTTTTTACAACCGTCAAAATTGTAGAGCTGCATATATCCCAAAGAAATGGTGTGGGGGAGGGGATTTGAACCCCCGAACCTACTAAAGGACAGGATATCTCACAGGCCTGAGCCTCGAAACTTAATTGTCTTAAGTCCTGCGGATTTGACCAGACTTTCCTACCCCCACATATCTGATCTCACAGGTGTCCGTTTTTTAGTAAGACAAGCAACAAAAACAACCCCTATTTAAAAAACTTTTCTAATCAAAAACCTAGGTAGATTACTCTTCCTACATTGCCGACATGATCCACAACTGCTTTAGTTCGGTCTATTAAGAATGCAATCTTTTCAATAGGTTTGTTTTCGAGATAAAACTTATCACAAAGCATCATTGCTTCATCACGAGAATTAAGTACACTATGAACTAAAGGCAAATCATGAGTGTGGTAAGCCTTCATAATATCTAAATAAATTCTTTCTATCTTATTAAGTATCTCCACATACTCTTCTTGTTTCTTTTTATTAAGTTTGATTTCTCCCATAAATCTCGCAGTTCTTTTAACTTCATCAGCCACAGATTCTAATTCAAAAGCAAGCCACCACAGATTAGATAAATCTATTGCCATTAATCCAAATTTCTTAATCATATAAGAGGCATTTTCAAAACCATACCTCACAATTCTAAACATTAAGAACACTAATTTATTAACATCATTATCTCTATAATTTATACTCTCATAAGTGTCTTCGATAAACATGTTCTTACAATCTTCAAACATAGACCGAATAATTACATCAATTTTCCGAGTTATGGTCTTAGTTGACACATCATCCATATTCAAAAAATCTTTAGCTACAATCTTTTTTGTGGTTTGTTCCATTACTTCTAACGCAACTAAACTTTGAATTATTGGTTGAATCTCTTTGGCCTTATCTTTTATATCATTACCAGCCAAGATAATTGTTTTATTATTTTTGATATAGCCTCCAATAATCTCCCGCTTGATTTGCCTCATCTCTTTTCCATCAATATTTATAGTAACTTCCCGGTTATTTGCAACCTGATTCCCAGTAATACTCAAAATTAAATCTGGGTCTTTTTCATCAAAATAAATCAAGGCTCCCTTTTCCAACTTATTTTTTCTAACCCATGCCTTAGGCAGGCTAACTACATAACTACTTTTACCAAAAGAAATTAATTTTCTATACTCTATTTTGCCAACCCCAAACAACTATATACTCTTTTAAAAAATATATACTGTTCAAAATTTATTTATATTTAAATGTTTCTTTTAAAAATGTAAACTATTGGCTTAATAATTATCAATCCTTATCAAAATAATTCAACCAAAAGCAATATTTATAAACAATTTAGCAATTACCTTACCTCTATGAAAACAGTAGGAATAATTGGAGGTCTTGGACCAGAGACAACTTCGGAATTTTACTTAGATATAGTTTTCTCATGTTACAAGAAAACTAAAAAAGCTAGACCTGGAATAATCATCGCCAGTGTCCCTTTACCTTATCAGATCGAAGAAGACTTAATCATGAATAATGAGGGAAGTGAAAGGTACCTGCCTTTTTTAGTTTCTGAAGCAAAAAGATTGGAAAAAGCAGGCGCAGATTTTATTGTGATGCCCTGTAATTCACTTCATGTTTTCATTGAAGAAATTCGGAACGCTGTAAATATTCCTGTTTTGAGTATTATCGAAGAGACAGTAAAGTTCCTCAAAAAGAATAAATTCAAAAAAGCAGGAATTGTTTCAACATCTGCAACAATCAAGAATAAATTATATGAACACGCTTTTAAAAAAAATAATATTGCCTATGTAACTCCAGATGATTTTCAACAGGCAAAAATGGGAAAATTTATTCTAAATCTTGTTACTGGTCAGCAAAAGAATAGCGATAGAGAAGAACTTATCAAAATAATTAATGATTTTGAAAAGAAGGGCGTTGACTGTGTTGCACTTGCCTGCACAGACCTCCAATTACTAATTCCAAAACATCCATCCTTGAAAATATTTGATACAATGAAAATATTCGCTGACGCAACTGTAGATATGATCCTAGAATAACTCTGACTCTATTGAGTGTCTTGACTACTTAACAAAGATAATCACCTAAAACAAAAACATTTTAATACTCTACTATTTTTATTCTCTTAATGGATGTTTTAAAAAGAGGTTATCATAACTCATTGAAAGTAATCAAACAACATAAATTAATTTTCTTCTCCTTAATCATATTACAAATATTAACTCTGGCAATTCTTGCTAGTGTAGGAATAAAATTTACTATTTTAATTTCTGAAAACAATCAAGAGATTGGTTATTATTTGGATAATGCCAATTATGATAGTGAATCTCTAAAATCTGGCCAACCTTTCATCAAAGAAACTGTTGCTTTACAAAAAAGCTACCAATCTTTAATCAAAAATATTTGGTGGTTAGTCCTGATAAGTTTTGGAATCTATTTATTCTTTGACGGGTTGAATTGGAGTCTAACTAATTATCTTTTCAAAAAAACTAATCTCTTCAAGAATTGGTTAAACTTCACCATCCTTTCTTTACTTTTTATTGTTCCAGTTTCTTTAATTATTTACTCAATCTTCAAAAGCGCAGTTGGTATCGACTTAGGAGTTTTCGAATTAGTAATTTATGGATTAACATTTCTTGCAGTCATCACTTATTACTTCCTAGCCGTCGCCTATTCCTTCTTAGAAAAAGACCTTCAATCAATATTTAAAAACCTCCAATTAATTGGAATAAGAAAAGTCTTCCCAGTGATCCTAGTTACAATATCAAACCTCGTCCTGATATCTATTTCATTAATTCTTATTTATCTCTCTCAAGATAATCTCCTCGCTATGACTGCCAGTATTTTGTTACTCTCCTTAATCCTTACCTTAACTAGAATATTTTTTGTAGGAAACCTCAAATCCTTATCCCAAAAAGAATAATTAAAGATATTAATTTAACATAAAAATAAAAAGTTTTATTAACTAAAAAACTTAACAAATAAAAAAGAGGAATAATATGGCCGCACTAGAAATCATCACTGCACTTTCTATTTTACTATTGGTGGGAGTAATCCTAACTTATCTTTGTGGAAAATTAAAAATTTCTAATGTTTTTTTCCTTATCGTCGCCGGATTCTTAATGTCCTTTATCAAACTCCAAGGACAAAGTTTAGTTGTTTTTTCTACAGAATTCCTCACCTCTGTAGCCATCATTGCCTTAATCATGATTGTTTTTGACTCTACTTCCAGATTTAGAGTAAGAGAAATTGCTAAAGAAACTAGTTTTGCTCTCGAAGTCAGTTTGTTATTTATGGTTGTTAGTCTTGTTGTCATTCCAATTGTTACCCATTTTCTGTTTGGGTTCGCATGGTGGATCAGCATTCTTTTTGCTTCTATGATGCTTGGAACTGACCCCAGTGCAGTAGTCTCTGTTCTAAAAGACATCAAACACCACTCCATAACCTTCTTAGAATGGGAATCTGTGATCAATACCCCTTTAACAGTTATTATCCCTTTTATGGTTATTGAAATGTCCAAAACATTTTCTTGGGGAACTATAGTTGGAAGTTTCTTAGAACAAATTATTCCTTTCTTGCAACAAATCGTCACTGGAATTGGTGCAGGTATAGTTGTTTTCTTATTAATCTTTAAAATCTTAAAAGGAAAGTATCTTGAAGTATTAACTCCCGTAACTCTATTAGTCTCAGCTCTTCTAACTTATGTACTTGCTGAAGGACTTAAAGGTAATGGGATTCTTGCCGTTACCGCATTAGGAATTTTATTTGGAAATGTTTATTTTCAAAAGAAAGAAACTCTTCAAACTTTTGGACAAGTCCTTTCTACATTATTTGAGATTCTTGTTTTCCTTTTACTAGGATTATCCATTAAACTCCCAGGTAGTTGGGTATTTTATGTTAAGGCCCTAATCTTATTTGTGGTCTACTTAGCTCTAAGAGGAGGAGTAATTTTCTTGATTTTCAAAAATACAAAAGATAGAACTATTAAAGAAAAGGTTTTCATGACTCTTAACTCTTCCAAGGGAGTTGCCGTGGCAGTTGTTGTTTTCTTCCTCATCTCTTTAGGAATCGGACGAGAAGTTATAGACTTAGGAGTTTTATTCATCCTTTACTCATTAATTGTTTCTACAATTATGGGCAAATCATCTAAATTCTTTCTTCATGTCGAAGCGAAGGGATTGAAATGAAAACAGTAATTTTAGACACCAATATATTTATGGCCATTTCTGAGTTTAAATTAGATGTCTTCGCTGAAATAGATAACTCTCTTGATTTTAAATACGAACTTAGAATTTTAGATAAAACCATAGACGAACTCGAGAAAATAATCTCTGAACAACGAGGAAAGTACAGAACCGCTGCTAAATTAGCCTTGGCCATTCTTAAGAAAAAAGAAATTAAAAAGATTAAAACCCCTTCTGGAAATGTTGATGACTTATTGGTAAACTTATCCAAAAAACCAGATATACTTGTTGCCACTCAAGATCTCGGCCTAAAAAGACGTCTTTCTAAACCATACATCACTATTAGACAGAAAAGAAAGTTTGTTTTGGTCTGGTAATCTGATGGATCAAATTTAAGAAATATTAAGAGATATAAGAGTCATTATCGCTTTTTTAATTGATTCTCCCCATCCAACTCAACTCAATCAGAAACATTTATAAATAAACTCATTAAATTACTCTTAAAATGTTCTATAAAGTCAAGGTAAAGGATTTCATTCGCGTTCCACCAGGAATGTTCAATTTAACTAAAAAAGAAGCTGTTCTCAAAAACATCAGAGAAAACTACGATAATTATGTCTCCAAAGAACTAGGATTTGTTATCAATGTAATTAATGTTGATGATATCCAAGAAGGAGTTATTATTCCCGGAGACGGAGCAGGTTACTATGAAACTGGCTTCGACTTATTGACCTACAAACCAGAATTAAACGAAATGGTATTTGGGAAGGTTAAAGACATTGTAGATTTCGGAGCTTTTGTAGAACTTGGTGGTGCAGAAGGAATGGTTCACGTTTCCCAATCTATGGATGATTTCGTTTCTTTTAGTAAAGAAAAAGTCCTTCAAGGTAAAAAAACTGGAAGAAGTTTAAAAGTTAATGACCGTTGCAAGGCCAGAGTTATCGCAGTAAGTTATAAAGATATTAACAATCCAAAAATTGGTTTAACTATGAGACAAGAAGGATTAGGAAAAATCGAATGGTTAACTCAACCAGAAGAAGTTAAGGGTGAAGAATAAATGGCTAAGAGAAAAGTATGTAGGAAATGTAAACTTTTCGTTGAAGGAGAAGTTTGTCCAGCTTGCAAGAATAATAATTTTACAGACAATTGGCAAGGTCGTCTATTTGTCAATAATTTCGAAAAATCTGACATCGCTCAGAAAATGGAACTTAAATTCAATGGAGAATATGCAATTAAAATAAGATAAAAATGGAACTAGAAATTAAAGAAAAACAGGAAAACAAACTCTTAAATCGATTAGAAGTTAAAGGTACCCTCACTTTTGAAGGAGCTACCCCTTCCAACGAACAAATTAGAGATTCTTTAGCAAGCACATTAAATAAAGATAAAGAATTAATTATTATGAAACATATTTATTCTAAGTTCTCTTATCAGGAAGCAGAATTTTTAGCTTTTGTTTATGATAACCAAGAAGCTAGAGATAAAACAGAAATTATTACTAAACACTTGAAAAAGAAAGCTGAAGAAGAAACTAAGAAAAAAGCTGAAGAAGCTGAAGCTACTGCTGAAGCCGCTCCTAAAGAAGAAGAGAAAGTAGAGGAACCAGTTAAGGAAGAACCCAAGGTAGAGGAAAAGCCTGAAGCTCCTGAAGAAACTCCCGCTGCCCCTACAGAAGAAACTAAGGAGAATAAAGAATGATCGGAAAATCTAACAAAGGACCTAAAGATAGAAAACCTAAAGAGAAAAAACCAAGTAAGAGATTAGGTGAACTCTACAACATTTCCGGCGACAGTATCGAAAGAAAAAACAAATTCTGCCCTAAGTGTGGTAAAGGATTTTTCTTAGCAGCTCACAAAGACAGATCTGTCTGTGGTAAGTGTAAATACGTAGAGATGATTTCTAAGAAAGAAGCACCCAAAGAAGAGTAATTTTTATATATTATCTTATTTTCTCTTAACTTATGTTTGATCAATTAAAACAACAATATTCTAGCTGTAATAAATGCGAAGAACTCTGTAATTCAAGAACTCAAGTGGTTTTTGGTTCTGGCAACAAAGACGCAGACGTTCTTTTCATTGGTGAAGCTCCTGGAGCGAATGAAGACAAACAAGGAATTCCTTTTTGTGGAATGTCTGGGAAACTATTAAATGAACTCTTAGCTTCAATTAACCTCTCCAGAGATGATATCTTCATCACCAATACAGTTCTCTGCCGTCCCGAAAATAACAGAAATCCAAAAAAAGAAGAAATTGAAAACTGTAGAGAAAGATTAGACCAACTCCTAAAGGTCATGAAACCAAAAGTTATTGTTACAATTGGAAACTTTGCTACTGGAAGAATCATCAACAAAACAGGCATCACCAAAATACGGGGACAAATCTTCCCTTTCAAAGACAACATTAAAGTTATTCCCGTAGTTCATCCCGCTTCCTATCTCTACTCTGGCAGAAACCCAGAAATCTTCCAAAAGATGAAAGATGATTTTAAAACTATTCTAGACGTCATCCATAACAAAAAATAAACATACATTCTCAAACCCAATAATCCTTTTAAACAGAAACCTTTTCTAAATCATAAAATGTGGAATACAATTTATACTGATGGAAAAATCTTTGCAACTAATGATTTTATGAGTTTGTACAATAACCATGCCGGTTATCTTAACGAAGAACGTTTTCAAAGAGCAGCAAAAATTGCTCAATTAGACTTAATTGAATCTAAGATTACTAAAGTTGAAAGTAACAAAGATCCAGGATTTTCAGATTATTACCTCAGTGGCCCCAATAACCTTGGTCATGCAATTGCAACTTTATCGGATTCTTTAGTTCACCCAGTAATGTCTGCACTTAGGGTTTCTGATGTTAATAATCTAGAGGGCACAGTAGTTCAGGCATTTTATCAGAGTAATCATTTGCGTGGATTCAGAGCCCTACCAAAAGAACAATAAAGTAATTCCTCCGTTAATTATATAAAATGGTAAAGGTTTTCTTAAGCTCATGAAAGCAAAAGAACTTAAACAAAAATATTTAGAATTTTTTAAGAATAAAAACCACATAATTATCCCTTCTGCATCATTAATTCCAGATAATGACCCTACTGCCTTATTTACTACCGCCGGTATGCATCCTTTAGTTTCTTTTATCATGGGCCAACCTCATCCTTCTGGAAAAAGACTTGTTAATGCTCAGAAATGCCTCAGAACTCAAGATATTGATGAAGTGGGAGACTCTACCCATACTACTTTCTTTGAGATGTTAGGAAACTGGAGCCTTGGAGATTACTTCAAAAAAGAAGCCATTGAGATGAGTTTCGAATTCCTTACTAAAACTCTTAACTTTCCATTATCCCATTTAGCGTTCACCTGTTTCGAAGGAGACAAAAACGCCCCTAAGGATGAAGAAGCTGCCAAGATCTGGTTAACATTAGGTGTGCCAAAAGAAAGAATTGCTTTTCTAGGAAAGGAAGATAATTGGTGGGGTCCGGTAGGAGACTCTGGACCTTGTGGACCAGATACAGAAATGTTTTACTGGGTTGGAGAAACTAACCCTCCAAAAGAATTTGATCCCAATGACAACAACTGGATGGAAATCTGGAATGATGTTTTCATCCAATATGATAAAACGAAAGAAGGAAAATTTACCTCATTAAAAAATAAAACAATTGATACCGGTTTAGGTCTTGAAAGAGTCACCGCAGTATTACAAGGAAAGAAAACTGTTTTTGACACTGAACTATTTCAACCAATCTTTGAGAAAATAACCCAACTAACTGACACTGAACCAAACAGAAAGAACATCACTTCTTACAGGATTATTGCAGACCATCTTAGGGCATCAGTTTTCCTTCTTGGTGATGAAAGAAAGATTACGCCGTCCAACGTAGACCAGGGTTATATCCTAAGAAGATTCATCAGAAGAACTATCCGTCATCTAAAAAATCTAGGCTTAAAAATAGAAAATATTGATCTCGCCCCTTTCGCCAAGTTAATAATCAAAATGTATCAAGAAGAATATCCCCTTCTCAAAGAAAACAGCCAATTCATTATCGAAGAACTAAAAAAAGAACAAGAAAAATTCAAACAAACTCTTGAAAAGGGATTAAAAGAATTCAATAAAATGAGTAATAAAAAAGTCATCCCAGGAAAAGATGCCTTCCTTCTCTTCCAAAGTTATGGTTTCCCTCTTGAACTAACTGTAGAACTCGCTAATGAAAAAGGTATTAATGTTGACGAAGAAAATTTTCATAAAGAATACCAAAAACATCAAGAACTTTCTAGAATTGGTGCAGAGAAGAAGTTTAAAGGTGGCCTAAGTGAATCCTCTGAAGAAACTAAAAAGCTTCACACCACTACTCATTTACTCGCAGAAGCCTTAAGGAAAATCATATCTCCAGACATTAAGCAACGAGGAAGTAACATCACCGATGAACGATTAAGATTCGACTTCAATTTTGATAGAAAACTAACTGATGAAGAAAAGAAAGCAATAGAGGAAGAAGTAAACAAGGTTATTCAACAAGGATTAGAAGTGAAACGAGAAGAAATGTCTCTTGACCAAGCAAAAAAACTTAAGGCCCAAGCCGAATTCGGATTAAAGTATCCGGATCAAGTCTCTGTTTACTTCATTGGAGACTACTCAATTGAAATCTGTGGCGGACCCCACATCAAAAACACCAAAGAATTAGGAAAATTCAAAATTAAAAAAGAACAATCCAGTGCTGCAGGGATCAGAAGAATTAAGGCAGTATTAGAATGAAACGAGGTAAATAATAAAATGTTATCTAGAGAAACTTTAAAAAAAGTATTAAGAACTATCTTGGGCTACGATCCAAAAAAAGATCCCCGATTAGATTTCACCAACATGTATGGGATATTAGAAGAACACCTAAATGCGGTTGAAGAAGAATTTTCTGAGGAAAAAAAACTTGTTAAGCTTACCAAACAGTATGGAAATAACATTAACGCTGCAATTGAAGCTATTAAAAAAATTAGAAATGCAACGGAAGATAATAAACCTCAAGCCATGATAGAAAATCTTCCCATAATCAAAAACAATTTAAATGAAGCTCATGGATTAACTTTATTATTAGAAGCAGAACTTAAAAAAATAAAGAAAGAAAGTAAATTCCTAGAATGAAACTAAACCTGCAACTAGAAAAAGCAATCGAACAAATTAATCAAGAACAAGCTAAAACTATTCTTATCCAATTACCAGATGGACTAAAACCAAAAGCAGAAGAAATTCAAAAAACAATCCAAAAAAAAACAGCAGCAAAAATAACTTTTTGGTCCGGATCTTGTTACGGGGCTTGCGATGTCCCCTTAGTATCCAATTTTGATCTGTTAATTCAATTTGGACATTCTGAGTGGCGTTAATCCACCAAATACAATTTAGAATACATTCCTTTCATTTGACTAGGAACCACCCCAACAATCCATCTATTTTTTTTATTACCAGTAGTTTCAGCAAAATAATAATTCTTACCTCCTACTTCCTGATATGGTTGTCCAGGAAAGTCCCCTTCTACGGCAACAGCAATATGTCCAAATCCTCCTTGATTAACTTTGGGATTTTCAACTTGTAACCAACTTTTTGGCCAAGGAATTATTCCAGGAATCACAATTAACCCGGTTTCAATCCCTCTAGATTTCAACAAAGAAGCATACAAGATAGAAACATCTTCACAATCACCTTTCCCATCACTTAAAGTCTTGCCAGGCTTACGAACATATTCCCTTAGACTCAACACTTCGTCCCAATCATATTCTATTGTACCATTAACATAATCTAACAAAGCTTGAGCTTCCTCTTCTTTTGAATTACAATCTTCAGTTAACTTATCAGCTAATTCTTGTATCTTTGAATCATTATAATCTACAAAAGTAACATAATCATCTAAACCAAAATCTTCAGTTACATTACTATCAGAAACTGCTAGTATTGCCTCCAAATCAATATCTTGAACCATTGAAGTGTTGGCAGGCCAACCATAGATCATGGCTTCTTTTTTCTCAGGAGCCGAACAGTAACTTAACAAACTAACCAGCATAGTTGCCACTACCATTTTTGTAGATGTTAGAAATTGACCAAAGAGAGGTCTCATTGACATATATAACTAATTATGAATTATTTAAATCTTTCTCCCAAAAACCAGTTATTTTATAAACAATAACTTCTTTTCTAACATTAGTTAAATCAAAAAGAGGTGATTTAGAATGGAATGTCATAGCCCTAAGTGTGCAGGAACAATGAAAATTGTAGTTGGTGTTCTTATTTTGTTAGCTGCCTTTGTATGGCCAAAGTTATCGGGTATTGATAATTGGGTTGCATTTTTAGGTGCGTTAATGGTTTTGTTTGGAGTCATGAAATTTTTCCATCCCAGTTGTGGATCTGGAGAATGTTGTCTTCCTGATAAACCAGCAAGCAAAAAAAGAAAATAATTGATTAATTTATTTTTTTTATTTTTTAAAACTTTCTAGAACTGAATTAACTTTGTCAGGATAATCTTCTAAAATTCTTTCCCTAATTTTATCTGGAGAAACAACATCTCTCGAATTAGAATTCATTTCATCAGATACATCAACAGAAGTTAGGTGGACAAGACCTTCAAAGTCGAGTGTAATGCCACCTTCCAATATTCTTTGACCTGCCTTAACAAATCTTTTTCTTGTTAAATATTTATTAACTCCTTTTTTACTAGGATCTACTTCGCAAAATTCTGGGTGATAGTGTTTCAACAATTTTACTCCATTAGGATAACCAGGAGAATAAGAATGAATGATTACACCTTCTGGGGGACCTTCATATAAATCACTTTTCTCAATAATACCTTCCAATAATCTTTGATTAATTTTACCTCGAGATTTTAAAGGTACTTGAGGAATGATCTTAGAAACTCCCAAAAGGTCAAGCCATTCGTCTCTTTCTTCAGGATGTAAGAAACGACTCTCTTCTTCATTATAAATACCAATAGTTAACATTTTATCAACAAATTTTGAATCATAGGGAATATGTCCATACCCTTTATGTACAAATTCTCCAAAAATAACCAATTCTTCGGGTAAGGCCAACAATGAGGCATACAACTGATTATAAACAAATTTTCTAAATTCATCAAAATAATATTTTGTTTTTTTTATTTGTCCTCCGCGGCTCCATAATTGAATCTTATATCCAGAGTTACGTAAAGAAACATTTGATCCATCAACTTTTTCATAAACAAATAAATTTTCATCAATCATAGGTCTACCATGATAATAATCTTTAATTGAAGGAAATTTAAATGAGCTCATCTTTTTCCTTCCTCTACTAAAAAATATTCTCTGGCGTTAACTGGACGTAAATAATCAAGATAACGAGCACCATCCGGCGAAGATAAAAATAAATTTAAAGCTTTGTTTACATGGGCATCAGAAGATAATACTATTGTCCGATAAACATTCTCTAATGGAGAACCATTGTCTTGTTTGATATTCTCTGCAAATTGTTCAGCAGATTTTTGTGCAAGAAACATTGAAGCATCAATAATATCTAAATCTGTTGGAGAAATTGGATCTTGCTCAGCTTTTTTTCCAGTAATGGTAGAACTAAACAATTCTCTCAAACCATAACGCATTTCATCAAAACCAGATAATTCGCTAGTATTATATCTAAATAACAAGTTTTCGTCTCTTGCAGTTAAATTAAAACCACGAACGGCACTAAAGATAATATCTCCCAAACCATTACGATAACCATTTGAAGATAAATGATAATGATGATCTGCACATTCCTGAGTAACCCTATCTGTAACTACAAATTTAACTTTTCCCATCCCCCTTGCAGACTCAGCAATTTGTTCTAAACCTACTGCTCCTGTCTTCTTTCCAGACTTAACAAAGGCTTTTTCTATATCCATTATCGCAGAAGTATCCAAAACAATAACTGGAATTACCCCTAATTCTTTAGTGTGTGGACTAGATGAACAATAGAAAGATTCTAAATAATCATACAATAAATGTCGCCTCTTTACTGCCATATACATAAATTGTTATGACTATTTATAAGCTTTTTGGTTTTAACTACTAGTTAGTAGTTTCCAGCATTTTTTCTGTAAATAACCCATATTCTTTGAGAAATCACATAGAATCTTGGCTAATCTACAAATATAACTAAGACTCAAATCTACAAACTAAACTTTTTTGTAACTCATCTTCATTTAAACCCAATTTAGAAATCACCATCTTATGAACGGTTTCAGGATCTTGAGTTTCGGGACCAAGATATAATGTATGAAAATATTCGATGGGGTCTGCTCTTTTAAAAATAACACAAGTTACAATTTCTCCTAATTCTTCGGCAGCACAAAAAGGATGTACTCCTTTGTATTCTCTTCCCTTATTCCGCTTAAGGAGTTGATCTAAGTTATATGCGGGAGGCCCAGACCTAGAACTTTGCATACTCACTTGACGTGCAGAATGCTCATGAGTATACCAATCTAAATCCATAGATAAATGTTCTAAATGCTTTGGCTTATACATATTATCAATGTGATAATAAGTAGTTATAAATCTTTCGTTTATTTTGTTACTAAATAGTGATTACATTAAAAAATAAATCTCAAAACACAACTTTCATAAAACAAATCAGAATTCTTAAGCATCAACCATTTCAATTTCAATATTAAGATTATCAGGAATCGGAACTCTCATCACCAAACGTAAGGTTCTTTCATCAGCACCTAAATCAATTAGCCGTTTATGCACTCTCATTTCATACCGTTCCCAAGAAGCTCTACCTTCACCACAAGGACTTTTTCTGGTGGTAATTTTCAACTTCTTAGTTGGTAATGGAATCGGACCCTTAAGATCAACACCAGTCTTCTCCGCGATTTCTCTAATGCTATCACAGATCTGATTGATCTTAGCTATGTCCATGCTTGCCAACTTTATTCTTGCTCTCTGTGCCATTTTTTATTTATCCACAATAAACCTTCGTTCACCATGGGTTGTTTATAAACTTTTTCATTTTTTGAATAAAAAAAATAAAATTAAAAAGAGGTTTAAAGCTCTTTTTTAACTAAATCCATACACATCCCTGCAGCTACAGTAGTTCCAGAGTCACGAATTGCAAACCTAGACATCTGTGGGATTTCGCCGTTCTTCTCGATAACCAATGGTTGAACTGGTATTAATCTAACAAGAGCAGCATCTCCATTTCTTAAGATGTCTTTGTTTTCGGTAACTTCTTCACCGGTAGCAGGATTAATCTTTTTCAAGATTTCTGCAAATCTACAAGCCACTTGTGCAGTGTGAATGTGGAATACAGGTGTATAACCAACAGTAACAACACTTGGGTGACTCATGATAACAATTTGTGCAGTAAATTCAGTAGCTACAGTTGGAGGATTGTCTGAAGGTCCTAATACGTCTCCTCTGGCAATATCTTTTTTACCAATTCCTCGTACGTTAAATCCTACGTTGTCTCCAGGTTCAGCTTTCTGAACTTGCTCGTGATGCATTTCAATAGTTTTACATTCACCGGAAATACCTTTACCTTCTCTTCCAGGTACAACTGTTACTTTATCTCCAATTTTCATTACACCGGTTTCGATTCTTCCAACAGGTACAACTCCGATACCAGTGATGTTATACACATCCTGAATTGGTAGTCTTAATGGTAAGTCGGTAGGTTTTTGTGGAACATCAAATTTGTCGATAGCTTGTAATAAGGTATCTCCATCCCACCAAGATAACTTCTCAGTTTTCTTAACTATGTTGTCTCCAGGTAGAGCTGCAAGAGGTAAGAATCTAATGTCGTCTACTTTCCATCCAGCCGGAGCTGCATGTTTTTTAACTTCTTCAACAACTTCTTTATATCTTGCTTCACTCCAGTCTACTCCAGAAATGTCCATTTTGTTAACAGCAACGATTAACTGTCCTACACCAAAAATCTTAGATAATTTCAAGTGCTCGATAGTTTGTGCATTTACACCATCGTTAGCAGCAACAACTAGAACTGCACAGTCTGCTTGAGAAGCGCCTGTAATCATGTTCTTAATGAAGTCTCTGTGTCCAGGAGCATCGATAACTGTAAAATAATATTTGTCCGTATCGAATCTCTTGTGAGCTAGGTCAATTGTAACTCCTCTTTCCTGCTCTTCTTTTAAGTTATCCATAACGAAAGCGAATTCAAATCCACCTTTTCCAAGCTGTTCTGCCTTCTCTTTCAGTTTTCTCATTGCTTGCTCACCGATATTTCCAGAATCGAATAATAGTCTACCAACAGTGGTAGATTTACCGTGATCTACGTGACCGATAAACACTAAATTGATATGTTCTTTTTCTTTTGCCATTGTTAAATCCTCCTCGTATTCGAGTATTATTATTACTTTGTTGTGTTTTATGATCATTTATAAAGCTTTTGGAAATTTTGTCTTAAAATTTTTAAAAAACAGAAAAAAATCAATATTTAATTTGATTAATTGAGTTAGATCTAAAATATCTCATCAATTCAGAAACAGAAACTCTATCTTCTTCTTTAATAACCGGTTCAAGATAATCACCACCAACTGTCATCCCTTTTGCATCAGAACCTAGTTTCGGTGGAATGGGGTAATCACTAACTTTCTGTTCCAAACAACCAGGTGTTAAAACAATAGTTGTTGCTGCCCCCAATGCTATTAAGTAACGAATCATAATCTAAGAACAATTTTTCTACTTTTAAGTGTTGTGGAAAAACAAAATATAAGAAACTTAACAATTAATCTCACAATTCTCTTCTAAACATCTTACGTTTATACCTTCCCCCTGGTAACATCTCAGTTCTTGCTTCTACAAACTGTTGATAGTCTCTTGGTTTAGAAGATAGTTCTGATTGGGTAGATACTGAAGAATAAACTGGAGCACCAATCTCAACTGGTCTTTCTGCGCCCAAAGATGTTCCTAATGCAGAGATTAACCTGCCCAAGTCTCTTTCTCTTGGACTTACAGAAAGATTAAATAAAATGGCTTCACGGACAGATTCAGGAACACCTTTTCCAATCATTGTTTCTTCAGCCACATCAAAAATTATGGAATTCTCTCCTTCATTTGCAATTGTAGGTGCAACAATCATTCCTGTCGTTAAATAAAGATCAGTAGTAGTTTTTGAAAAAATATCACTTGGAATTGAAGAATCTTCAAAAAATGTTTCGGGAGCAAAATAGTCTAGAGTCCCAATCTTGGGCAGAGCATTTGCAAAACTAACTACAAAAGATCTCTCATTGGCTTCACGGAAAGAGAGCCTATACAAATCAGATCCAGTAACTCGTGAATTACCAAAATCCGTAACTGTGGTTCTTTGTCCATCAGACATAATATTCTTAGGAGTTATATCTCCATGAATAACGTTCTCTTTGTGAATTTTTTGAAGAGTTAATGCTGAATCATAAGATATTTTCAATGCAGATTCTAATGTTAATCCTTTCTCTACTAAATCATAAGTTGGTTCTCCTGGGGCTTCATCCATTTCTGTCGACATGAAAATATATTTATCAACGACAGTAAATTTCCTATCACGATATGAAACTACTCCTTCAACACCCTGTAATGATCGTAAAATTACTCCTTCAATAATTCCTCCCACTACATGTAAATGGTCTGATTTTGAAAGTGTGAAATCAATCGACTGATCACCTTCTTGTAACCTATAACTCTTCCCACCAAGATGGTCTATCCTAACATTGTGGTGTACTCCCTCAAGTGGAACTAATGGTTTTTTACTAAATGCTAAAACTTTACGTACGCCACCATAAGGACTTTTAGTTATTACACCAAACGAACCGGAATCACGACATTGTCCAAATACAGTTTCAAATGTTCTTTGATCTATAAGTTTAGTTGGATCAGGAACTGTATACCTTACTCCATGTGACTTAACTAAGGATCCTATTTCAGTTTGTTGTAAACCAGATCTTGTCATTTGATATTTCTTCCTCATTTAAAAAAGGGAATATACTTTGCCCCAGTTTCTTTTATAAAACTTCCTATTTACTGGAACATATATGTTACAGAAGTAGTTATTGAAATATAATAAAAAAAGAAATAAAAAAACTAAGCACCCAATGATCCTTCACTCAAACCTTTTCTGCTAACAATTTGGTTCCGAACTTTATCCTGTAATTCTCCAGGTAATCGTTCAAAGCTCTGATCCATCAAAGAACTGTTTCCACGTCCACCCGTAGCACTTCGTAAGTCATTACTCCAACCAAACATTTCTGCAACTGGCATCTTTGCTTGAATAACAGTTATGTCTCCTTCTTGGTTCATGTCCAATAGCTGTCCTCTTTTAGAACTAACCAATTTAGAAACTTCTCCCATGTGGACATTAGGTGTTTCTATCCTCAGGACTTGTAATGGTTCATACAAGATAGGTGCAGCCTGCATCATAGCTCCCTTGATACTTTCTCTAACAGCAGGATAAATCTGAGCTGGGCCTCTGTGAATAGTGTCTTCATGTAACTTCACATCTTTCAAACGCACAACTACATTTACACACGGCTCTTTAGCTAATGGGCCAGCTTTCATAACATCTTCAAAAGTATCTAAGACCATTTCCATAACCTCATTAATATGAACAACCCCTCTTGTTTCCTCGAGTATGATATTTCCATTGATCATTCCTTTGACATTACCTGCACTTTTTGCATCCCAACCAATACTTCTAAAAGCCGCCACTACTGTTTCGTCCTTTTTCTTGTATCTTCCTTGGGAAATCTTATTCTCCTTAATTATCTCAGCAATATCTTCTGGCATTGGCTCAACAATCATGTAAAATTTATTGTGTTTATTTGGAGATTTTCCTTCTATTTCAGGACTTTCCTTAGTAATAGTTTCTCTATATACCACGATTGGTGAAGAGGTTTTAATTTCAACTCCTTTTTCACTTCTAATTCTGTTTTCAATGACTTCTAGGTGTAATTCACCCATACCATGCATTAAGTGTTCTCCTGTTTCTTCGTTAATCTCAACAACAATAGTTGGATCTTCTTTTTGTACTTGACGAAGAACTTCAATTAATTTAGGTAAATCTGCAGGTTTAGTAGCTTCAACTGCTTTGGTAACTACTGGATCAAAGATATGTGAAATCTTCTCAAAAGGTTCTGCTTTTCCTCCAGAAGTAACAGTTTCTCCTGGCATTCCTGATTTCAATCCCGCCACCCCAATAATATTTCCTGCAGGGACATTGTCAACAATTTCTCTTTTTGCCCCATTGTAAACATATACTTGTTGAACCCTTCCAGGAGAGTTAGCCATATTCAAGAAAACTTCTTCTCCCTTTTTCATTGTTCCACCAAAAAGTCGTCCAGCAGCAATTTCTCCCGCTTGTGGATCAACAACAACTTTAGTGATTACAAAAAATAATCGTCCATTAGGATCACATTCGATCAAAGATTTTCCTTCGGCACTTTCTAAATCTCCATGCCATAATCTTGGAATTCTATACTTTTGGGCTTGCACTGGGTCAGGGCTATGTTCAATAACCATGTCCAAAACTACTTCGTGAATTGGTGCCTTCTTGGCCAAAGCTTTAACTTTTTCTTTAATCTCTTCTTCAGTCCCACTATAGGCATCAATAATATCTTTGAAAGAAACTCCTTTCTTCTGCATGTAAGGTAATGAAATTCCCCAATTATGAAAAGCACTTCCAAAAGCAACTGTTCCTTTTTCAATACTAACTTGCCATTTTTCTTTATACTCTTCTGGTGCAACACTTTTAATCATCCGATTTACTTCAGTAATATATTTAACAAATCTCTGTTGCATCTGTTCTGGAGTTAACTTTAATTCCTTGATTAATCGGTCAGTTTTATTGATAAACAAAACTGGCCTAACCAGTTCTTTTAGAGCTTGTCTTAATACTGTTTCAGTCTGTGGCATTGCTCCTTCAGAAGCACAAATTAAAACGATTGCTCCATCTACTGCCCTCATTGCTCGAGTTACGTCTCCACCAAAATCAACGTGACCTGGAGTGTCAATTAAATTAATTAAAAATTCTTTTTCATCTACATTATGGACCATAGAAACGGATGCAGAATCGATAGTAATTCCTCTTTCCTGTTCGTCTTCATGAAAATCTAAGTTTCTTGCCTTACCTGCAAGCTCTTCACTCATCATTCCAGCTCCTGCTAATAAATTATCAGAAAAAGTTGTTTTTCCGTGATCAATATGTGCACAAACCCCAATATTTCTAATCTGTTCGGGACTACCTGCAAGTCTCATTACCTTATCTGTCATTTTCTCTGCCATAGTATATTCACCTTGTTATTTTGTTTTAATTATTAGTAGTAGAAACTTTTCTCTGGTCCTTTTTAAGTTTTTTGTTGGTTTCTTACTATTTCTATCAAATTTATAAGAATTAAGAATAACAAAGAAATAAGATTACAACTCAGATAATCTCTTGCTAAGAAGACTTTTAATTTGTCTAGCAACACCCTGAGCTTGTTTTTCTACATTTTTTAACAAATAACCTTGAGCAATTGACGGAAACAATTCAGAAGCTGTATTATCTCCATTATACACTCCGATTAGTTCATATACTCCCATTTCAACACGACCAACAATCCCTCCTTCTTCGTCTCTCTCATAATGACTAATTGTAGAAACTTGATGTTCCCAAGCAATACGCTCACCATTTTGGCCTTTACTAGCGGCTTGTTTTGCATTTTCTTCTTCTGTTCTATTAATAACTCCTACAGATTCCACCAATGCATTACTAACAGCTTGCTCTAGATCTCCTTCACCAACAACAGAAACTAAGATGCTTTTCCCATGAGTCTCATAAGGAACCACAATTTTATCTTGTACACTATATCTATGTTCTTCAAAAAGGGGTTGAACGTATTGATCAAATCCTTCCAATGTAAGATCTTGTCCGATTAAAAAATTTCCAGATGCCATTTTATACTCCAGAAGTCAGTCACTTTTTAAACTTTTCTTAATAATAATTAAAACGGTTTATACTTAGAACTCCGATTACATTTGTAAAAACTAACATAATGTCTAAACAACGGATCTTTAGAATCGCCACATCTAATTTCCACCCTCGAACCTAAAAAACTACAAAGTAATGGCTCCTTCTGATTACTCGGATAAAAGTAAGTGCAGTACATACAATTGCCCCCTCTTTTTTCCTTACCTCCGTTTTGGTAAGTCCCCCACTTAGTACATTTATCTACTTCTTCGTCCATTCGTTCTTCTAGACATTTAGACATCTTCTCCTCCAATAAAAAAACCTAGAATAATCTAAGCCTTTAGCAACTTTAGAAAAGAAAATTGAGTATATAAGTTTTCCTAACTAGAAATATCTCAAAAAGAAATACATAATCACAAGAATAAAAAAGAAATAATAAAATAAAAAACTAACTTTCAATAACTTTAAAGATTCGGTCCAGAATCTCTTCCTTGTGTTTTCCAAAGTCTTCATTAACAGTTACTTCTTTCAACAAACCCTTCTCTTGATAATAACCAATCAAAGGAGCAGTTTGTTCTTCGTAAACTTTTAATCTTTCCTCAATAACTTCGGGAAGTTCATCAGATCTTTGTACTAATTTTCCACCACACTTGTCGCAAACACCTTCTTGTTTTGGTGGAATGTTTACAACATGAAAGATTGCTGCACAGTTACTACAAGTTCTTCTTCCAGTCAAACGTTGCATGATTACCTCTTTATCAGCTTTGAAATTGAGTACTAAATCAATTTCAGAAAATTCAGATAATGCCTCTGCTTGTGGAATAGTTCTTGGAAAACCATCCAAAATAAATCCGTTTGGTGTATCTTCTCTACCCAAACGTTCTTTCATCATTCCAATCGTAACTTCATCGGGGACTAATTTGCCAGAGTCAATAATCTCTTTAGCTTTTTTTCCTAGTTCGGTTTCGTTTTTAATATTCTCTCTGAACAAATCTCCAGTGGAAATACTCAAAACATTATATTTCTTAGTAATCTCTGCAGCATAAGTTCCTTTTCCTACGCCCGGACTTCCTAATGCAATTATTTTCATTTTTATTCACCTCAATATTTATGCATAACTTTCCATCTTTCCTTTTCCCAGGAAAAAATTTCTTCAGGTGTAAACCACAACCCAATTTCATTTTCAGCTTCCTCTTTATTTCCAGAAGCATGAACTAAATTTCTTAATGGTCTTCCTAACTTATCAGCCATACCATAGGATTCGGTACTGAAATCTCCTCGGATAGTTCCAATAGGTGCACCTTTTGATTCAGCAGGACCAACAATTTTCCTACCAACTTCAATTGCATGAAAACCTTCCCAAATCATTGCCACAACCGGGCCTTCAGTCAAGTATTTCATATTCCAATTTTTAACACGAGTAGCAATTTCTTCATTAGTTTCTTTTACCTCTGCCCCTCTAGAAGCGGCAGCTTTTCGGGTATTTTCTCCTAATTTTTCAATAAAAGCTGGAGTTAACACATAGTGTTTATCTGCAATTGCTTCTGTCGGTAAAACCATTTTCATGGCAACTAACTTTAATCCCCTTTGTTCAAATCTTTTAAGAATCTCTCCAACCAATCCACGTTGTACTCCATCGTGTTTAACTGCAATAAATGTTTGTTCAATTAATTCTTTTACCATTTTTTAAGACCTCTCATTTAAGTGATTCTTTTAACCATTCTTTAGCTTCTTCATTAATCTGCTCAACATCAAAAACTTCTATTACTGGCAAATCATAAGAATGAAGTGATTTTATTTTCTCAACAACTTTTTCAACAGAATCTTCATTTGTCTTGATCCAAAGAGTGATCTCTTTTCCCCTCTCTATTTCTCCTTTCCAAACAAATCTACTGTTAACTGGCCACCAATTGATACAGGCCGCCAGCTTTTCTTCTAACAGTAATTTCATGATCTCTTCTGCTTTACTTTCGTCATCAATACAAGTAGATACTATCTTGAGATTCATTTCTTTTTATGTTCATTTCTGAAAAGTTCTGTCCACCTTATTCTTAATGGTTTCCTCTTCAGTTTCAATGTATTCTTCTCACATTTACTAGAACAAAAGTTAAAGACTTTTCCATTAGTAAATACAAAAATCTTACCTGTTCCTTTCTTGATTGATTCTCCACAAAAATTGCATCTTGGCATATTAGTTCACCTATTTCTTGCCGCCTTTTCTTCGGCCGCCACCGATTCTCTGTGCTTCAATTTCGGTTTCTGTAAGCATTAATGTGTCTCCGATTCTTACTGGGCCTTTGACATTTCTTCTAATTGTTTTATTCTTGTCTCTCCCATCTAAGATCTGACATAACACTTGAGTAATTTCTCCTCGACTTCCAGCTCTTGCAACGATTTCTTTTACTTCAGCAGGGACCGCACGAAAGAATTCAATCTTACCTTCTACTTTACTTTCGGACTTGTCATGCTTTTTGTCCATCATCTGTCGAGCCATTTTATTCCTCTTTCTTCTCAGAAGATTTTCCTAATCCTGCAATAAGAGTTTTAGCTTCTCCTTCTTTTACTACAGCTACTGCACTACATCCAACTCCTAAACCTGCAGCTGCTCCTAATTCATCTTTTTTGCTTATTTCAAAACAAAGAATATTTTTATCCTTGCATAACAAAGGCAAGTGCATGATAACTTCTTTTGGAGAAACGTCTCCTGCGTAAAGAACTAACTTTGCATCTCCTTTCTCAATGGATTTGGTAGCTTCGTTAGATCCTTTTCTTATTTTGCCAGTCTCTCTAGCAATTTCAACAATTTCTAATAATTTTGCTTCATCAGCCATTTTTATTAACCTCAATTAAATTTATTTAGTAACAAAGAATTATCCATGTTACCTCCTTGGTTCACCAAGTCATTGGTATACACCCTAGAACAGCACCTTATTTATAAATGTTTATGTTAAAATTAATTGCTTACCCTTCCTTAACCAGCTTATCAAACCACTTAGTATCAAAGTCAGGAAAGTCCTTTTCAGTATAAATTAACTTTGCTCCCACTGAATCCCACAAGAAAAATGAGTCTTGCCTTACCTCTCCACTATGGACCATCATATCTGGGGGTGCAAAATAAGAAGTATACAAGTTCTCTTTGATTGTATCTCTATTAATAAAATCTGGATCTAATTTCCCAGATACAATCTGTTTAGCCATAATTCTAAACGCATCAACTAATTCATCTTGACCATCATAATTAAAACACAAATTCAAAAAGAATTGATCATAGCCTCTTGTTTCTTCAATTAATTTTTTTAGTGGTTGAATCAACTCGGAAGGAAGATCATACCACTTCCCCAATAAACTCACCCTTACTTTATGTTCATTTAAAAAATTCTTCAAGAAATCACCTTCAATAAACTCTTTCAAAACCAAAAATAATTCTTTTCGTTCTTCTTGTTGTAGATGTAATATTAATAGACTTAAAATTGGAATTCCTCCTTCGACTTGAGTCCTCATCACTTCTTTAATCTTAGAAAAACTTCTTAAGTAACCATCTTCTAAACTAACTTTATTCTCACCACACCAATCTTTAACTCCTTTAGTACCTATGGCAATATGTAAGAATCTAGCCCTACTTTCTTCTTTCTTCTTCCAAAAAGGGAACATTTAATGTAAAATAATTAAAAAATATTTAAAAGTTACTAGAATCTTGCTTATCTTTTACTCCTTGGTGTATGGTTGTAACTGTTTTTCTAACTGATATAGCACATAATCCGACCGGACCTAAAACCTTAACAATGGGGCAATTCCCTGGACCGCTGTAGGAATGTCTCACATCATCTATTAATGGAATAACGCTCTCCTCGACATATGCCGGATTCAGGTTTTCCACTTCCCTCACTATTTCGGATAACTCACTAACGTCCGTTCCTAATGGGAGAATATGCCAGTGATTGGTTAATGCTTGATAACCTTGATTTAAATGTACTTTTGCTTGTTCCACAGTTTGTTGGGTTCCTCCCGCAACATAATCTTTCAAGAGATCTACGGCATCGTTCAAACTAGCTGTTCCCTCTAAAACACCAAAAAAACTGTCTACTCCCTTGTAGGTCAAGTAACCAGATACTAGAGTCGCCATCCCCCACCCTAATGTTTTTTTTTACATCCATTTTTTACCTCGCAATCTCTCTTATCTCCTCTACTGTTTTGTAAGCATCCATCAAATTATTATAAAAACTAAACGAAGCTCTAACTGCTCCCGGAAGTTTCATCATTCCCTTGGAAAAACCCAAATTCATTGCTAATGCTCTTGCTTCATGACCTAGAGAATACCCAACTAATTTCCCCCCCAAAATATGGGAACAAAAACAGCCGTCTCGAACACTTATTCCTTTTCTATCTAGCTCCTGAGCAACATGATCATAGCTTTTTTTCAGTACATGTCCCAGATTAAAAGTCACCACTGCAGTCCTATTTTCAAAATCCTTAGGCCCATAAATCCTTATGTCTTTAATCTTCTCCAACTCCTCAACAAAATACTTTCCTAATTCTTCATCATGGGCCGCAATTTTGTCCATTCCTAGCCTCTCTAAAAAATCAATAGTGTATCTCCATTCAATCGCTCCTTCAATATCTGGAGTTCCCGGCTCAAACCGTTCTGGGTAACCAGAATAATTAGTGAAATGTCTAGATACTAACTCGACTGCACTCCCTCCGCTAATTTTTGTTTCCAGACATCTCTTGCTCTTATTATTAACAAACATTGCTCCAATGCCAGTGGGACCATACATTTTATGAGCAGAAACTCCTACAAAATCCACGTCCAAAGCATCTAAATAAATAGGCACATGTCCCGCAGATTGCGCTATATCTAAATAAATAAACCCTCTACTTCCTAAAATCTCTCTTACTTCTTTAACCGGATTAATAACCCCGGTGACATTAGAAGCATGAACCAAATTCAATAAAATCTTTCCATTTTTATGTTCATCAACAATCTTCTCTAAATGCTCTAAATCCAATCTCCCTTCTCCGTCAATTTTAACAAAACCAACTTTAGCTCCCTTGTCTTTAGCAAAATTTCTCGCCGTCACAATCTGAGAATTGTGTTCCCCTTCAGTATACAAAAATAAATCTCCCTCTTTGAAAGGAAACCTCGTCCCGATCCAATTAGAAGCATCAGTAGTTCCAGAAGTAAAAGCCAAAACATAATTTCCTGCTCCAAAAAAATCGACCAATTTGTCTTTAGCCAATTCATATTGCTCTTGTGCCTCTCTAGCCTCAGCAGAATTCTTGGAATGATTACTTCCCCTAATAGTATTGCTTCTGTAATTGTGAATTAAATCCTTGACAGACTGGGGAACCTGAGAAGTAGCCGTCGTATCTAAATAAACCCGTCCGTTTCTATCTAAAATTCCAAATTCTTCTTTCCTCAAAATTCCATGAAAAGGCAACAATCCTGGAAAGGCCTCTCTCTCTCTCTCCTTCCCATCTCCTAGAATTCTCAATACATCAACAAATCCATCTTCCTTCAAATAATCTTCCAACCCACCCATATTTCTTTGAGAACCCAACTTTCTTATAAAGTTTTCTTAACAAACCTCTAAAAATATCCTCCACCACAATAATCAATATAAACTACCTTTAACCATAAAATTCCATGAAATATGCCCATTTAGCTGATCTTCACATTGGCTCTTGGAGGGATCAAAAGATGTGTGATCTTTCTCTTAATGCCTTCGCTCAGGCCATTGATAATTGTCTAGAAAAAAAAGTAGATTTCATTCTCTTCTCTGGAGACCTTTTCAACACCTCCCTTCCCGCAATCGAATCCTTAAAATCAGTTACCTCCAAACTTAAACAACTTCAAGAAGAAAACATTCCAGTTTACGTCGTCCCCGGTTCTCATGACTTTTCTCCAAGTGGAAAAACCATGATAGACGTTTTAGAAAAAGCCGGCCTATTAATCAATGTCTGCAAAGGAAGTATAGAAGATGGAACCCTTACTCTTCATTTCACCATCGACAAAAAAACTGGCACTAAGATAACTGGGATGTTGGGTAAAAAAGGAATGCTCGACAAAACCTATTACCAAAATCTTAACTTAACAAATTTAGAAAACGAAACTGGTTACAAGATCTTTTTATTCCACACTACTTTATCAGAACTTAAACCCAAACACTTAGAAATGATGGATTCTCAACCCCTTTCTTTCCTACCAAAAAATTTTAATTATTATGCTGGAGGGCATGTCCATCACCCCACAGAATTAGAACAACCAGGCTATGGAACTTTAACTTATCCCGGAGCCCTCTTCCCCAACAATTTCACAGAACTAGAAACTTACCATCATGGTGGATATTATTTAATCGAAACTAACGAAAACCAACAAACTCTTACTTGGACTCCTATAAAAATTATTGACCACTTACCTCTTTCAATTGACTGCAATAATAAATCTCCTGAAGTTGTTTTATTTGATCTCCTTGATTCCCTTAGAGAAAAGGATCTTCAAAACACCCTCCTCACTATTCGTCTATTTGGAACTATAAGTAGTGGAAAAACCTCAGATATTAATTTCAAAAAAATATTCCAGCAGATTTATGAGCAAGGAGCTTATTTTGTCATGAAAAATACTTCCAAATTACAATCACCCGGATTTGAAGAAATTAAAATCGACACCTCTGCCCCAGAACAAATTGAAGAAGAAATAATTAAAGAACATCTTCAACAAATAAAACTCTTTGATCCAGAAACAGAACTCAATCTTGCCAAAAACCTTCTCCATAATCTAAATACTGAGAAACAAGAAGGAGAAACCATTAAAGATTTTCAAGACAGAGTTAAACAAGAATTAAACAATCTTCTCAATCTAAAAGAAGAAATGAAATAAAAAAAGATAATTATCTTCTACCTTTTTCGGGCAATGCTTTTCTTCCTAACACCGTTGCTATAATCCCTGCAACAATTATAACTAATACAGATATTCCAGCCCATAACCAAATTGAAACATTAATATCTCCTATTCCTTCCAAAGCTACTTCTGCCGCCCCAGTAATGTTACTGTGCCCATAAAAAAGATTCAACCCCACTACTACAATCAAAAATAGAATTGAAATAGAAATTATCCACCTATCATATTTTTTTTTCATGATTTCACCTTTCTTCTTTTATCACAATTATGATTTTAATCAGAAATGAACCATAATATATAAACCTAGCCCCAATCAAACAAAAAAACATTTAAACCCTAAAATTTTCTTTCCTATAATGAAAAAGAGATTTAGGGTTATAGATTTTCCAGTAGATAATAAAACTGTATTGGTAAGGGCAAGTTTTAACGTCCCTATCAAAAACAAAAAAGTCCTAGATAATAAAAAAATACAAGTTTCTCTTCCCACTATTGAGTATCTTCTTCAAAGAAAAGCTAAAATTGTCCTTATATCTCATTTGGGTAGACCTAATGGAAGGTTTAATTCTTCTTTAACCTTAGATCCTATTGCTAAAGAACTAAAAAAACTTCTTCCTAAAACAAACATAATAAAATTAGATCATTGCCTTGGAAGAGACGTGAGAAAAACAGTCAAAGAAGCCCAACCTGGAGAAATAATTCTTTTAGAAAACCTGCGTTTTCATAAAGAAGAAGAACAAAATGATACCTCTTTTGCTCATTCCTTAGCAAACCTAGGTGATTATTATATTAATGCAGATTTTTCTACATCACATAGAAAACATGCTTCTCTTCATGTAATCACTAAATTCCTACCTTCTGCCACCGGGTTATCAGTAGAAAAAGAATTAGCTTCTCTTTCACAAGCCCTTAAACCCAAAAAACCATTTATTTGGATCTTGGGAGGAGCTAAATTAGATAAACTTTCTATCTTAAATAATGCACTCAAAAAAGCTGATTATGTTCTTGTCGGTGGAGCTTTGGCATTCTCTTTCCTTAAAGCCAAAGGATTTCATGTGGGCATGTCTAAAACAGATACTAAATCAATTAGTATTGCCAAAAAGATTCTTAAAAAGAAATCTTCCAAAAAAATAATTCTTCCAGTAGATTTCGTGGTCAACAAAAGATCAAAATCAAGAGCCAAACCCAAGATTGTTTCAATTCAAGAAATCCCTATGGATCAAGTCGGCTTTGATATTGGTCCAAAAACTGTTAAACTATTCAAAACTTATTTACAGAAAGCCAAAACCATTATTTGGAATGGTCCCTTGGGTTATTTCGAAGTAAGACCCTATGATCAAGGTACTAAACAGATAGCCAATTTCATTTCTAAACTCGATTCCGCCACGACAATAATTGGAGGGGGAGAAACTTCTGAAGCGATTAAAGAAATGAAACTAGAGAAAAAGATGACTCACGTTTCTACGGGTGGAGGGGCCACTCTTGCCTTTTTATCTGGAGAAAAACTTCCCGCGTTAGTTGCTCTGGAAAAGAATTATAAGAGATTTAAAAAGAAATTTAAACAAACTTGATCTCTACTCTAAGAACTTCTTTAATCATTTCCTTTAACTCTTCTTTAATCTTTCCAGCATCCATACCTTCAACTTTAACCTTCAATTCTGCTAACTCTCTTTCAGTATTCATAATCTGTTCAGAAAAATGATTTAATTTATACTTAGCTTCTTCTAATAATTTACCTACGCCAATATTTCCTAATTTTTCTTTAATCTCTTTTTCACCAGTTAGAATCTCTATAAAATTATCCTTCAAGTCCATTAAGTAACCTTTCTGGGCCTTGTCGATTAAATCCAAAGCATTTTCTTTTTGTTTATCATCTAAATCTACAGAACCACTAACTAAACTATTCCTTAAACCACCCAAAACTCCAACAATATTCAATCCTTCATCATTTTCAAAAGCAGTTACTGCTTCTTCTAAATATTCTCCAACCAATTTATTATCTAAAGCAACTCGTTCATATTTTCTCATCGCCCTTCCTAATTTAGAAAAAAAGGCATGAATCTCTTGGATAGAATCTTCTTTCAAATCCATATTCTTCTTCTTTGCCTCTTGAAACCCCAATAACTCAGCATGATCTTCACTCTCTTTTAATCTCAAAATTTCTTTCTCTTGAAATTCCTTCCCTTTGACATTCCGTCCTAATTTATCTTCTTTTAACCTTAAATCTTCTTGTAATTTTCCTTTTAATATCTCTACTTTGTCTAATTCCTTTACTTTTTCCCTGATTAAATTAATCTTACTAAAGTTTTTATTATCAATTTTCTTCTCAAAATCTTTCATTAACAAATTTATTTCACCAATAACCTTAAACACTCCTTCCACTGGCTTAAAAAACAAATGTTGAGAAGCTTGATAACTTTTAGCTGTCCGTTGAGCCAATTCATCCAATTCTTTATTGAGAAAATTATGAAACCTTATAGCTTCATCCATATTAATTTCCAAAGGAATATTTAGATGTTCTTTAAATCGCTTCATATCTCTTAAGTATGCGTCTTTGTGTCCCAACACAATACTTCTAACTTTTTCTTCTACATTTTCTTTTTTGTCTATTTCTGCAGAAACCAATAAATCTAATTTTTCCTCTAATAGCCACTTTTGATCTTTTATCTTATTAAAATACGCACTCACCTCTTCGTTAAAATCAATCTTAGAAAGCTTTTCATCCACCCAACCAAATAACTCATCTATTTTAACTTCTTCTACCTTAAGAGGTTCTTCCCCTTGAAATATTTTTTTAATGAATTTAAACATACCCTTTTCTAGAAAGAAATAATATTTAAGGGTTTCGATAGAACAGAACAACTATCTCCCAGCAACAATCTCTAGAATATCTAAATGTTTTAATTTGTGCTCCTTACCTACTGCCATTTTAGTACGTACATCAATTGCTCTAATAAAGTTCTTTCCGAAATCAGTATGTAACTTAAAAGCGAAATCTAGGGCTGTAGAATCCGGAGGCATCAAGAAACAATCTGGCAAAACATTCCCATCTTTATCCTCTAACTTACTCGCCCCTCCGGGAAAGATTGCTATGTAACCCAATAATTCAAAAACGGCTTTGTCTAAAACTTGTTGCACTCCTGTACCTTCTTTTTTTAGAACATTCTCAGAAATAAAATTTAACGCATTCTTCTGTTTTTCATTTAACATTCCTTCACCCGTTTCTGTAATCGAAAAGCTCTTTTCTCCAGGAACATATTCAATTACGCCCATCTTGGCAGCTTCTCTTAAAGCAAGTTCTGATTCGGCAGAACAACCAATAAAGATGTACTCTGAAAACTTATCTTTTAATCTAACAAAATTCTCCATAGCTCCATTAACATCAATCTTATTACAAGCAATAATCATGGGTTTGGTTTTCTTCCTCAAAGATTGCGCCAAATTCAACAACTCTTCATTAGTCCAAGAACTTGGTTTTTCTTTATCTAATTCTAATTCGTTAATGGAATCTTCTACCATTTCTTCAGTAATCTTTAATCCAGATAGTTGTTTTCCCAACGCCTTATCAATTTCTTTTTTCTCCTGCATAACTATCCGAGAAAATTTTTCCCATCCTTTCTTTAAAATTCCCAAATACCACATATCTAATTCTAATTCTAAGAATTCTACGTCTTTAACCGGATCATAACTACCTGGCTCTATTGATTCACCTTTTTCATTAGTTCCACCAGAACAATCTACTACATGGATTAAAACGTCAGCCTGCCTAAGATCATCCAAAAACTGATTCCCTAGCCCTAATCCCTCATGCGCGCCTGGAACCAAACCAGCAACATCGATTGCTTGTACTGGAACAAATCGAGATTCCTTTAATACATATCCATTTCGGGGATTAGAAACTTTTCCAAATTCTCTAGCTACATCATTCACCTTAACATATCCCACCCCTGTATTTGGTTTAATTGTTGCAAATGGATAATTAGCTATCTCAACTTCAGCTAAGGTGGCTGCTTTAAACAAAGTACTCTTTCCAACATTGGGTTTTCCCACGACACCTACAATCATTTTAATGGAGATTAGACACCTGTTTTTAATTGTTTCTGTAATTCAAACCAAGAAAAAATCATTTTGTTAAGAAAAGATAATCAAGAGATTGCGGAATATTTATCTAATTATAAAAACAATATTTCTTGATCATACTACTACACGAGCATAAAGTTTATAAGAGATTAGCTGAAAGCTTACCTAATAAAAAAAATATTAAATTTAAAAAAATGTAGGTGATGTAAAATGAGAAGTATTTGTGTTATTAATCATAAGGGAGGGGTAGGAAAAACTACTACTGCCGTAAATTTGGCCGCTGGACTTTCCAGAAATAATAAAAATGTTCTGCTGATAGACTTAGATCCGCAAAGTAATATTAGCGTTTCATTAAAAGTAGACGCCCCATACAATTTATATGATTCTTTATTAGGAAACATTCCATTGAAGAGATGTATCTTTAATTTGGGTAAAAATCTTGATGTCTTAACTTCTAAAGAAACTTTAGTAAAAGCAGAATATCATCTTGCAGGAAGAAATGATTCTAAAATGGTATTACGAGATTTATTAAAAACAATTGAGGGGTATGATTACATTATTGTTGATTGCCCTCCATCGTTAGGAATACTTAATCAAAATGTCTTAGCATTTTGTAAAGAGGCTTTTATCCCTTCATCCACTGATTTCTTAGGATTTGATGCACTTAAGAAAATGAAAATCATTGTGGAAAAAATCAACTCTAATTATCATCATGATATTAAGATAACGAAAGTGATCCCTACCTTCTTTGACAGGAGAACTAAGATTTGTAAAAATATTCTTAATCAAATGGAAGATAATTTTACAGGTATGGTTTCTGAACCAATAAGAGTTAACTCAAAGATTAAAGAAGCACCAATGTATGGGAAATCAATCTTTGCTTATGCAAAATCTAGTAATGGCGCAAAAGATTACGGCCAATTAGTAGAAAGTGTTATGCAAATGGGTTCAATCAGAATCACTGAAGAAACTATTGCTGGTTAGGTTTTTTTATTTATTTCTTTTAATTTTTAAAGAAATTGATCAAATTGTTTCATTCTAAAATCCAAATCAACTGATTTCCTAAAATATTGCCAAAAAACTTTCTGAACAACCAATGTATATTCTCATTTCTTGCTCACTCAGTAAGACTAGTCATAACTTGGTTATAAGTTTTTTTAAAATTTGCGTTGGAAACTCTAGTTCCACCCACAGCAGCATGGCCGCCACCACCTAAAGATCTCATTAAACTACCAATATCCACAGTGACTTCGCCCTTACTGAAAGGATTGTAACCAACACCAAAATTAACTTCTTCTGGATTATCAGCAGGATGAAAGATCGTTACTCCAAAATTTGCTTCTGGATTTAAAGCATAATGAAGATATCTAATCGCTTCTGGCCGAACTTCATGTTCTGCTACCCGTAAGTCCATAACAGCAACCCCACCAACCAAAGAAGTCTGTTCTTTAACCATTTCTTTAGCAACTTCCATATAAGTTAAATAATCTTTTATTCTGCTTCGAACCACGGGATCATTAACAATACCAGTAGCACCAGTATTTGGTAATAAATTTAATAGATGGCGATTAAAAGCCACATCTTTAGGATCGGTGTAGTTAGCCCCTACAACATATGAAACTAAAATATAATCCTGTGGATCTAAAACGTCTGTCATTTCTAAATTTGCAGAATCAACTTTGTCTGTTTCTATTAACAGATCTGCAAAGCGATCTTCTAAACCAAAATTTCTAGCAATAACTCTACCACAACTTTTTTCTATCTCTCTTTTACCAGGAACAATAATATCCGCACGAAAGTTTGCCCCATGATGGTCAAACCAAGCTCCCGCGTTTGGGAAATAAGGAAGATCACAAATAATTGTTTTAGCATCAGCCACCACATTAGTTAATTTGGATTCATTTGGGTGTGTAAATATAACTTCAGAACTATCAATCCCAAATTGTTCTGCTAACAACATAGCTGAAACTACTCCATCAAAATCATAATGTGTAATTATTCTGTTAAATTCGGCCATAAGAATAAATTTAAGTGGCGATTTATAAATTTAATGCTCCAAGTGATGAACTATTTTCTCAAATACCCTTTTCTTTTCCCTTCTTCTAATCTTTCAATAGAATATCTTAGCATCGTCCGTGGCATCTCAGTAACATGCTTATCTAAGAATTCTTCCAATACAGATTCATCCCGCTTGCCAATCTCCCTTAACATCCAGCCAACTGCTTTATGAATCAAATCATGCTTATCGTTTAATAGAATCTCAGAAATTTTCAAAGAATCTTTGAAATCATTGTTACGAATAAAAGCAAAAGTTGCCAAAACAGAAATTCTTCTTTCCCAGAGATCTTTTGATTTAACTAACTTATACAAAACACTCCTATCATGATCAACTAAATAAAACCCAACCGTTCTTGGGACAGTAACATCAACCAAATCCCAATTATTGATATATTTAGTATTCTTTAAAAAAAACTCATAAATTTCCTTCCTCTCTGAAGCAAACTTCTCATACTTGTAAACAAGCATCACTAAAGCACACATCCTAAATTCATGATATTTGCTTTCAACTAATTCCTGGACAGAAGAATAATCAATCTCTTTGAAATATTTCTTAGCAACAATCCTTACTTGTGGCATAGTTAAACCCAAGAAAACATCTCCCTCACCATACTCTCCGGGACCAGTTTTAAAGAACCGTTGACTATGTTTAGCTCTCACTGGATCAGATAATTTTCTTAATTCTTTCTCGATTAAAAACATTTCAAATTAATACAAATCCTTAAGACATAAAAATATTTCCTTTTTTAGAATGAAACCTCAATTCCTCATCTTGATTAAACACAAAATTTTATAAACATCTTCTTCATTATTCTCCGTAATGCCAGCAAAAAAACCCAAAGGCAAATTAGTCAAAGTAGCCCGTTATAGAGTCAAATTCAATGATGTTTTTGATATGAAGGCCTTCTATGAATCCCTACACGAATGGTGTAAGGAATATGATTGGATCGATGAAGAAGATGGTTTTGACCATTATGAAACTCTCTACTTAGATAAAACTGACATGAATGGTATGAAAGAAATGTGGATCAAATGGCGCCCATCAAAAATCCCCACTGCCAATTCTTATTACAAATATCACCTAGACTTTGATTACCATGTGGTTGGTATGTCTAAAAAAGAAATCATCCACCAAGGCCATAAGAAAAAAATAGATAAGGGAGAAGTAGAAATTTACATCACTGCCCAGATGGAACTTGATTATACTGGAACTTGGTCTTCCCATCCCATTCTAAAATATTTTAATAAGTTATTTCCAGAGCGTATCTTTAGAAAAGAATTATTTGAACAACATAAAAAAGAACTTTATCGAGAAGCTTACGCACTTCAAAGATTCATTAAAGAATGGTTGAAACTTAAAAGATACTTACCTTATGAGGAAGCTAAATCTTTCTTTCCCTCAGAAGCTATACCTTCTCATTTAAAGAATGAATAAAAAAGGAGCCCCCGCCGAGATTTGAACTCGGGATCTCCGGTTATCCGTCTTGAGAGATACAAGACCGACGCATTAGCCACTATGCTACGGGGGCAAGATTAATTGAATTCTAATTAAGTATTTATTAACTTTTCTATCCTAAAAAAGAAACTGATAATAAATCTCCTAAACTCACAAAACTTATTAACTACACCCTTTTCAAAAATTATATGGATTCAAATATAGGTAGTAAAATTCTAACATATTGTGGTGGATTAGCACTGATTACTTCTATTGGTGTTTCTTTAGGTTCTATTTATAAAATGAACAACATTCAAGAAAACGGTCCTGCCCACATGGAATTAGCCCAATCTTCTCAAGAGTTAAGCAAACTTGAACGGGACATTCTTGATTGTCTCACCTTAGAAACTAGCCTCTCTTCTAATTGTACAGATCAAACCACTAACTATGCAACTAAAAAGATTAAATATGATACCTTACATGCAAGTCCAGAACACCAACAAGAACTTGCAGATATTGAATCATATAGAGATCTTAGCAAAAATAGTAGTTATCTTGCCCCTCTTGGAATCTTAATGGTGTTGGCAGGTATGACTCTAAGAAAGAAAAAATAAATCAATTCAACTCTTTAACTTTTCCAAAAGAATAAACTTTTTCTTCACCAACAATAAACACATTAAAGTTAGAAACATCTTCTAAAAACGGACTTAACAATTCTCCCTGTAAAACATTTGTCCCTTCAGTAACTAAATTAAACGAAGGCATTACTACCAGATCTTTACCAGAAAACTTTCCCAATAAAAAACATTTATACTTCTCCATCCGAGGATATTCACTTATTGTAACTGCTGGATGTTCATGACCAATAATTAAGAATTTAACCTCAGAAGGAATCTCCACTAATTTATCTCCATGAATAATTAAACCCTCACCAATTCTAACTGAATCAACTACTTCCACATTTTTCTTATCTGCAATTGGTCCTAAAATAACATCATGATTTCCTTTTACTAACACAACCTCCCCTTTTGATAATAAAAACTCCAACAATTTCAAAGTATGTCTCCATTCCGTTGCCGATATCGTCCCAAACTCATGTTTTAAATCCCCATTCACCACAACCTTCTCCACATCTAACCCTTCAAAAACTCTCTTTAACCTCTGCATAATATCTTCAAATTGATACCTAGGCACTAGGACTCCTTCTTTGTTTAAGGCCTCTTCATATCCAATGTGTACATCCCCTAACACCAAAACCTTTTCCTCGACAAAATACAAACACAAGTCCAAAATCCGCACACCATTGATAATCTCCATTTTAAATTTCCTTCAGTTTTTTAAACACTATTTTACTTAATTTTTTCGACCATTCTTTCTTAATATCTTTCTCTCTATCTCTTAATTCCCTAATTACATCTAATCTTATATCTAAATGGCCTTCTAATAATCTTACAATCTGTTCCTTAACAAAGAAAGGAACTTTTTCCAAATTCATAACCTCAATCTTAAGTTCTTCCATCTCCTCATCTCTACTCTCATTTAACCTCTCTTCAGCTTTCTTCCACTCTTCATAATAATCAAATCCTTCGTCAACAACGCCCTTCTTTCCTTTCCCTTGTTTCAAAGAAATCTTCACTAAAACTAATTGATGCATCCTCTGTAAAAACTGCATCTTATCCTCTAATTTAATTACATCCATCACTCCTTGTAATACAACTTTAAAAGCAAAAGGCGAAGGAACATTCGTCTCCATTTCTACCACATCGACTCGACCAGTTTTAATCCCTTCCAAAACGCTCTCGGCATTAATAATATCCATCTGATCCTCAAGAACCTCACGTCGCGCCTCTTTTAATAAAGAAAAATTAGGAGAGATTCTTTTCAACGCACTCATCAAAATCATCGAACTAACTTGTTTCATTCCTACTCTTTTCTTTCGACCCATATAATTCCTTAGAATCATCAAAGCCCTTTCTGCCACGTGCCTAAACCTTCTACGTAAAACTTCAGAACCTTCAATAGCTTGTTCCATCACTGCCCTAGCATCACTCTTCTTAACTAATTCTAGAGCTTTCTTAATCTGTCCTTTCCTCGCTAAACCCAAATAAAAACCATTGTCATTCATCCCCAACTCTACGTTTTTATGTCCTTCTTTAGCTAAAGCAAAAGCTATCATTCTTGATAACACGTCATTAACTCTTCGACCAAATAAAGTATGAAACACAATCTTCTTTCTACCTTCTTCGTCGGCATAATGTTCTACTAAAATCTTTTTGTCATGTGGTAACATCCCCATATATTTATATTGTTCATTGAAATAATTATACAATGCCACACTAGTCTTTCCATCAATGTAAAGATATTTTTCAATAAATTCCAAGATTTCCTTTTTCTTTTTTCCCGCAATAAAATATCCTCCCATCAATCTCCTAAATTTCTGAATCTCCATTGCTAAATCAAAACTCAAGGGTAACATCTCTGAAACCCAAGAAGGAATTGTTGGTGGCCGATTCACTGCTGCAGTAACAAACGCAGCCATTCCTTTTGCATATCTAAACTCGTATGTATTCCCTCCCAAAACAAAAACATCTCTCGGCTTTAACCTCTCTAAGAATCCTTCATCGAGAGTTCCTACTATCATCGTTCCGACTTTAACTTTAACTGCAGTCCGATCAGGAATCGTTCCTATATTCATAGAATAAATAACTCGAGTCATTCTTCCCCTTTTCCCGACCTTACCTTTATTCCGCCAAATCTTGGCATAGACATGTCGATCTTCAAGAGAAACAAACTCTCCAGCAAGATAACTCAACAATTCATTAAAATCTACCCGACTTAAATTAGAATAACAATAACTTTCTTTTACCGTTTTAAACAACTCGTCCTCTTCCCAAACTTGTTCAATTGCCATCCCCAACAAATGTTGAGCGAGAACATCTAAAGCATGTCTAGGAATGTGAATCCGATCAATTTTCTTTTCAATAGCTGCCTTCAACAAAACTGCACATTCTACTAAATCGTCTCTATCTAAAACAATAATTCTTCCTTTAGTAGTCGAATGTAATTGGTGTCCACTCCTTCCAATCCTCTGTAAGGCTCGGGCCACAGACTTTGGACTTCCCAAACAAATAACTAAATCAATGAAACCAATATCTATCCCTAATTCTAAAGAAGTACTACACACCACAACTTTCTTTTTACCTTCACGTAAATCTTGTTCCAGTTGCTTCCTATGTTCAGCACTCAAACTTCCGTGGTGCGCCCCAATATTTTCTAAATTATAATTTTTAGGAAATTTATTTTTCAAATAATCGACCACTCTCTCAGTAGCTGCTCTTGTATTTGTAAAAATCAAAGTAGTCTTATGTTGTTGTACTAATTTGTTAACCATTTCATACAACTTCTTATGTAAGTGTTCATGAGAAACATTAATCAAATCTGGAACTGGACTCAACACTTTAAGATCCATCTCTTTTATGAATTGTACATCAATGATTTTTCCATCGCGATTAGTTCCAAACAGATATTTAGCAATCTCTTCTAAAGGAGCTACTGTGGCTGATAATCCTACTCTGGCCATATGGCTACTCAAATAAGACAATCGTTCCATACTCAAACTTAAGTGTACCCCTCTTTTATTCTCAGCCAAGGCATGAACTTCATCAGCAATAAACCATTGCACGTCTTTCAAGTGTTCTCGAAACTTTGGAGCACAAAGTAGAATTCCTAAAGACTCTGGAGTTGTAATTAAAATATGAGGGACATTTTTCAACATCTTACTTCTTTCAGCTTGAGTAGTATCTCCAGTTCTTACTGCTACCCGGATCCCTAGTTCCTTTCCATGAATCTCTTCCATCTCTTTCAATGGTTCTAATAAATTCTTTCCAATATCATTATTCAATGCCTTCAACGGAGAGATGTAAACACAATAAACCTTATCTTCTAAAATTCCCTTAATAGCAGAATCTACCAATTCATTCAGAACTGCCATAAATGCAGTTAGAGTTTTAGTCGCTCCGGTTGGTGCACTAACCAACACATTCTGCCGAGCATGGATCTCCAAAACCCCATACAACTGTGGGAGTGAAAACTCTTTAAACCTAGAAAAGAACCATTTCTCCACCAAAGGAGTAAGGATCTTCTTTACCTGTTTCTCGGTATTTGGTTCATTTTTATATTCTATCATCTTGTCATTAAACATCATCTAGAAACTTTTATCTCCTATTCTTAACCTGATTTAAAAAACTATTCTTTATTTTTTACTAGAAAACATTTATATATTATCTCTACTAACTCAACTTAAACACATTTCTAAGAGAGGATAGATTAAACAGTGAGGAAGAATAACAAAAATGACTCTAATTTCCGGTATCGAATCAACATTAGATACGTATCAACAAGTCTGTGCTAACCCAGATAATGCAATAAAAAATTTATTGACTGCAGCACAGAAAACCTCTCCTCTTCTGAGGGAAGTCATTGAAGGAAAAACCACTTTTGTTGAAACTTACCAACCAATACTTGAACATTACAATAACTGGTTGAATTTCTTTGTTCCTCCCTGGATAAAGCGTTATGAAAAAGATCTGGCCAAAGAAAATAGAGTTTTAATTGATGATTATGGATTAACAAATCAAGTTAAAGCATTACTTACTCCCTTAACACTTTCTTTAGCAGGCGCAGGATTGGCAATGTTGGTAGAAGCACCAGTAGAAATGGCTAGCAATAATTCTCCGGTTGGTTTCATTGTGGGATTTGCCACAGTTGTAGGAACTGCATTAAAAAGCAATCAATATTTTGAGAGAATCAAACTAGAACGAGATTTAAAATTCCTAGACAAACAAGTAGCTAAGTACTTTCATCAATAGAAACCTTTAAAAAGAACCCTCACTTTATCAAACAAAAAGATAGGTAAAATATATTCTTAAGGTGTTAAAAACATGGAAAATCAATTAAAAACTGGAACTACAACTGTTGGAATTGTTTGCAAAGATGGAATCGTCCTTGCTGCAGATAAAAGAGCGACTGCTGGAAATCTCATCGTAGATAAAAAAGCAGACAAAGTACACACCATTTCAGATCACATTGCTGTGACCATTGCAGGAGGAGTATCTGATGCTCAGCTTATGATCAAGCTTCTCAAAGCAGAACTAAAACTAAAAGAAGTTAGAACTAACAAGGTTCCAACTTCAAAAGAAACTGCAAATCTTTTAGGAGGCTTACTATTCTCTAATATTAGAAGAATGAGTATGATTCCAGGAATTGCCCATTTCCTTATGGGTGGCCGGGATAGATTAGGGTGTCATTTGTATGATCTCTTCCCTGATGGAAGTGTTACCAAGATTACTGATTATGTGTCTTCAGGATCAGGTAGTGTAATGGCTTATGGAGTATTAGAAAGCCAATATTCCCAAAACCTAACTACAGAAGAAGGGATAAAATTAGCTACTGTTGCTGTTAATGCTGCTCTACAAAGAGATAGTTGTTCCGGAAACGGACTTGATGTTGTTGTCGTCAAGAATGAAGGAATAAAAAATGCATTACATAAGGAGCTTAATTACCAATTTTGAAGATTCTAATTTATTAAATTATATTTTTTAAATTTATTAACTGTGAGGAACTGTAAAATGTCAAATATACTAAAAGAAATTGTTAAGATATTACCAGAAGGTAAAATCTCTGAAGCTACTTTTGAAGCTGCCAATATTGTACTTTATACCAAAGACAAAGAATACTTCTTAGACAATAAAGGAACCATTAGGGATGCTGTTCGTCAATTCAAAAAAAGAATTGAACTGAGACCAGACCCTTCTACAACCATGCCCTTAGAAGATGCTGAAAAAAAGATCAAAGAAATCCTTCCTGAAGATGCAGGAGTACAAGAATTAATTTTTGATGCCCCTAGATCTATTGTTATCATTCACGTAGAAAAACCTGGAATTGCTATCGGAAAACAGGGTTCATTATTACAAGATGTTAAAAAAGAAACCCTTTGGGTTCCTGTAATCAAAAGAATTCCTCCAATAAGATCAAAATTAATTGAAAGCATTCGTGCTGTCCTTTATGAAAATGCCACAGAGCGTAAGAAATTTCTTAATACAACTGGCCACCGGATTTATGATGGTTGGCTCAGAGAGAAAAAACATGAATGGGTTAGAATTTCCTTCCTTGGTGCAGCCAGACAAGTAGGAAGAGCTTGTTTCTTATTACAAACTCCCGAATCAAGAATTCTAATTGATTGTGGTATCGACCCTGGAGAAGATGGTCCAGAATCATATCCATTTCTTGATGCTCCGGAATTTAATATCTCTGAGTTAGATGCAGTAATTGTCTCTCACTCCCATTTAGATCACTCTGGATTAATTCCTTATTTATTTAAATTTGGATACCAAGGACCAATCTATTGTACTCTCCCTACTCGGGATGTTATGTCTTTATTACAATTAGACATGGTAAAAATCCAAAGATCAGAAGGTAAAGATCCCATCTTTACTTCAGAAGATATCAAAAATATGGTTCTTCATACCATCACCGTAGAGTACGATGAAGTAACTGACATAACTCCAGATGTAAGATTAACTTTTTACAATTCTGGCCACATCTTAGGAAGTTCTCTTGTTCATTTAAACATTGGTAATGGGCTCCATAATTTTGTGTACACTGGAGATTTAAAGTATGGAAGAACTAATGTTTTAGAACCAGCCAACACCCAATTTCCTAGAGTTGAAACCTTAATGATTGAAGCCACCTATGGTGGAAAAGACAACATCATGGCCGAACAAGAAGCTGATGAATACATGATCAAAGTCATCCAAGATACTTTTGCTAGGGAAGGAAAAGTCCTTATGCCTGTACTTGGATCTGGTCGTGCCCAAGAAGTTATGGTCATCATAGAACGTCTAATGCGTGAAGGAAAGATCCCTAAGGCCCCGGTTTACATAGATGGGATGCTGTGGGACATAACTGCTATCCACACCGCGTATCCAGAATTCCTTAACCGGAACATTAGGCAACAAATCTTCCATAAAGATAATAATCCTTTCTTATCTGAAATCTTCAAAAGAGTTGGATCACATAAAGAAAGAAAAGGAGTTATGTTAGAAACTGGGGCTTGTTTAATCTTAGCAACTTCAGGTATGCTTATGGGTGGACCATCAGTAGAATATCTTAAGGGATTGTCAGAAAACAAAAATAATTCCTTAATCTTCTCTTGTTACCAACCACCTGGAAGTATGGGTCATCGGATTAGGGCTGGAGAAAAAAACATTGCCATGCAAGTGGACGGAAAAACACAAATGATCCAGATGAAGATGGAAATCCACAAAGTGGAAATAACTAACCACTCCGATCGAAGACAATTAATGAACTATGTTAAGAGATGTAATCCTTCTCCAAGAAAAGTGATTGTAGTTCATGGAGAGTCGTCTCGATGTCTAGACTTGGCTTCTTCTATTCACAAACAGAATAGAATAGAAACAGTTGCTCCAAAGAATCTGGAAACAATTAGGATAAGGTAATTTCTTTTTTTTATTTCCTAAACTTTTATAAATGAGATATTTATTTTCTAAGCATTAGTGCCAACGTGGGACAATCTGGTACTCCGCAAGCCTGGAAAGCTTGTTTCCGCAAGGATATCCCGGTTCAAATGTTTGCGAGTTCCGAGTAAACACTCAGGAGCTCCGATCTTGAAAGTCCGGGCGTTGGCGCCATTTCTTTTTTACATTCACCTATAACATTTATAAATAATAACTTCTTTTCTCCCTTTATGCAAGACATAAAAAAGAGGCACCATAAACTAAAATATTTATTAATTATTGGTGTAGTTATTGCCCTTTACTTTCTTACCTTAAATTCTCCATGGGTTAAAACATTATTTGATAATCCAGAAGGAATTCGTAATTTTATTATCTCATTTGGTTTATTTGCCCCGTTAATTATCATCTTACTTCAAACTTTTCAAACTATAATTTCTATTATTCCATCTCAATTAACTACAATCATCGCAGGATTCCTTTTTGGTCCAGTCCTCGGAGCAATTTATAGTTTAATTGGTGTAATCCTTGGCTCTGCCATAACGTTTCTTATCTCTAGAAAATATGGGAAGAAACTAGCTTTAAAATTCTTTGAAAAGAAAGATCTCGTTCATTTAAACCTATTATTCAAACAAAAAAAAGGTTGGGCTCTTCTCTTAGCCCGTTTAGCCCCGATATTTCCCAATGATTTAGTAAGTTTTGGTGCAGGATTAACTAATATGAAGTTCAGAAATTTCAATATCTTTTCTACCTTAGGTTTTTCAGTCCAGATAGTTATCCTTTCAATTTTTGGTGGTGACCTCTTCTCTGGTGAAGTGAATCTTTCCATGGTCTTCATTTCATCGATGGTTGGAGTTCTTATTGTAGTTGCCTTATTTGAAAAAAAAATCAAGCGTTGGATTATTAAGGATTTCCATGAGTTAGAAAAAGAAGGAAAAATCATCGAAAAAGCCATTGAAAGAGAATTCAAGGAAATTTAATCCCAAAACATTAATATAAATATACTCATTTCCTATTCAGATGTCAGAGATTACTAACAAAGTTCTTGAGAAAATCAAGCCTACCAAGAAAGAACAACAAAAGTTCTCTAAAATCATTTCTACTTTTCTTAATAAACTGAACTCTAAACTAAAACCTCTTCAAGCCCAAGCCATTTTAGGAGGCTCTGGCGCTAAAGATACTTGGCTTTCTGGAAACCATGATATAGATATCTTCGTTCAATTTAACTATTCAAAACATAAGAACAATTCTGCAGGATTATCTGATCTTCTTGATCCCATAATCAAAAAACTATTTCCTAAAAGAAAACGTATTCATGGTTCAAGAGATTACTTCCAAATAAAATACCAAACTATAGAATTTGAAATTGTTCCTATTCTCAAGATATCCAACGCCCAGCAAGCGCTTAATATCACTGATGTTTCTCCCCTCCATTCAAAATGGGTTAAAAAGAATGCTAGCAAAATTACTGACGAGATTAGATTGGTAAAACAATTCTGCAAAGCCAACAAACTTTATGGCGCAGAATCCTACATTACTGGTTTCTCTGGATATATTTTGGAAATTCTTACTACCCATTATGGCTCATTTAAAACTCTGCTCCAGAAATCTCTCCATTGGGAAAACAGAGATATTTTTGACTTAGAAAAACATTACAAAAACAAAATCCAAGCACTTCACAACATCAATAGATCAAAATTAAATTCTCCCCTGATTATCGTTGATCCTGTTGATAAAAACAGGAATGCTGCCGCAGCCATGTCATTAGAAAAATTTCTTCTCTTCAAAGAAAAAGCTAGAGAATATCTCAAAAAACCAAGTTTAAAATCCTTTGAGAAAGAAACCATTACTTTCAAAAAATTAGAACAAAATACCAAACACAATCTTATCTATCTTGAAGTTTCTCCTAAAAAGGGTAAAGAAGATGTTGTTGGTACCAAATTTCTAAAAGCATTCCTATTCTTAAAGAAACAACTTAAAGATTTTGAGTTATCCGAAGCTGACTGGGATTGGAATAAAAAAGGAAAAGCTATCTTCTATTTTATTACAGAAAAAAGAAGGATTGAACCTTTCTTCATTAGATCAGGCCCTCCCTTAAAGATGGAAGAGTTTGTCAAAGACTTCAAAAAGAAAAACAAAGAAACCTTTGAACAAACTGGAAGGGTTATGGCCAAAGTTCCCCGAAAACACGTTGAACTAGAAAAACATGTAAAAGAAATTCTTAAAGATTCTTATGTAAAAGAAAGAATAAAAGAAATTAAAGTTTTGAAGTTCGGTTAGTCCTTAAGATAACCTTTTAAACTCTTATTATTTACTTGTTCTATGAAAAATGTGTTTAGTAAAAAGAATTATCCTAAGATCCTTCTCACCATATTTCTAGTATTTTGGATTATCGTGGCCATCTCTCCATTATATCGTGGAGTTTGGATTGCAGAAAATATTCTTACAGTTCTTTTTGTTTCTCTTTTAATCACAACTTATCCTAAATTTAAATTTTCTAATCTCAGTTACACTTTACTCTTTACATTTCTAATCCTTCACACAATTGGAAGCCATTACAGTTATTCCGGCGTACCATTATTTAATTTAATCAGAGATTTCTTTGAACTTTCTAGAAATCATTATGATCGTGTAATTCATTTCTTATTCGGATTATTGTTTTTCATCCCTGGTTATGAATTTATTTCTAAGAAACTTAAAGTTAAAGGATTCTGGGGATTGTTCTTAACTTTCTTAGCCATAACTGCTTTGAAAGGATCTTTTGAAGTTATTGAATATTTGTACCTCCTAATAACTCGGAGCGAAATTATTGGCACCCATTATCTTGGAATGCAAGGTGACCAATGGGATGCTCAGAAAGATATGGCTTTGGGAATGCTCGGTTCTGGAATCGCTTGGATCTGGATTTGGTTGAAAGGATTAAAGAAATAAAAAATTAATCAAAATAGAAACCTAAAAACTATTTTTTTTCCACCAAATAATACACATCATTCAAACCCATTAAAAAATATGGGGTTTTTTCTCTACCAACGTAGTTATCTTCCTAATAAATGGAAACCTGTCTCTCAAATTATCAATAAGCTCATAGAAATCACGTATACTCTCCACATCAAAAGTTAATACTACATCGTATTTTCCCAACTGCCTAAGAAAGTAATGGATCCCCTTAGTTTGTTTACAGTAACTGATAAACAAGTCGTATTCCTTCTTACTACATTTATTTATAGTCATCAAAGCCGTACAGGGTTGATATCCAAGAGCGGCCATGTTCACCTTAGTCTTAAAACCAGAGATCACTCCACTTTTCTGTAGCTTCTTTATGTTATTCATGGCAACCCTCGGCGTCACCTTGAGTTGCTTGGCCAGATTCAAGATGGTCTCTCTAGAATTTTTCTTCAGTAAACTGATCATCTTAAACTCTTCCGTTTTAAGATGTATTCGTTCTGCCTTGAAATCAAATATCATCAAAACAGTTGGTTCCTTTTTGGGTAAAAAAGACTTGTTTATCTCCAACGCGTACAGCACCACTGAAATATCTTTTTCTAAGATGTATTCAGACAATTCCCCCAACATCTCTTCCATGTCTTCCTTATCCTTCTCTTCTAAAATCTTAAAACTTAACAAAAGATCATACTCTCCTTCGCAGAAGATGTGCCAGGTACAAGAAAAATGCTTTTTGATCACTTCGGTTATCTTACCAATCACCTCTTCATTACGCTTGGCAAGCTTAATATGAACCGGATAAAGCCGATACCCCATCCGAGAATAATTTATCTTAGTATTAAACTTTTGAATAACTCCCCTATCGCTTAACCTCTTGATTACCTTAATCACCCCTTCAGTAGATAATCTGGTCTTCTTTGCAATCCTAGTTGCCGGCAACCTACCGTCTTGCTCTAACAAAGAGAGAACTTTCCTTTCTGACTGGTTAAGTTTCATCTGATGATTGATATTCTTAACTATTTTATAAAACTTTTGTAAATATTTCAACTTTTTCAATAAGAAAGTTAAAGTATCTTCTAGATCCCTCAGTAAATAGTGATTAAAATGGATAAATTAATAAAAACTTTAGAAGAATTGGCCCAAGTTAAAGAGGAACAAATTTCCCGTGAAGCAGCGGAGGCTCTCAGACCGGGATATATGCAAAAATTTGAAGTTCGCTTAGACAAACTCTTGGGGGAAGAAGTAGGAAAAGAGTTGTTGGAGTTTTGTGGAGAGATCTACCAATACAATTGGAGAGAGATAGCTGGCCAATATGAACATGAACCAGAGTTTACTTTTGGTCCCTCAGTCAGTTATAAAAATCGGGCCATGGGTTATGAATTCCAAGAAAACAATGACTTAGTCTACTGGATGTTTAAGTTTCATGCCGCAGATAAATACAGCCAGCTAAAGATTGACGGCAATTCCGATAAGCAGGCGTTTAAGGTAGCCGTAACCAACATAGAAAAACTGGTCTCTGGGTACAGGACCCATCTTTGTGAAGAAGATAAAGAATACGGCATTCTCTGGGAAGAAGATCTAGAGTACTTTGGTATCCACGTTGGCGAATGGAATGAACTTTTCGAATCGGGAAAGTTCAGTGAATGGTTAGATGAAGAAATTGAAAACGATGATACAGAAACTGATTAAAAAAGCAAGAGAACGCATTAGCAAAGAAGACTCTTCGCATGACTTCGGTCATGCTCTTAGAGTTTTAGCTAATGCTGAATATATTGCTTCTATCGAAGGAGGAGACCTAGAAGTCATCATCCCCGCAGCCCTGTTCCATGACGTCGTAATCTATCCTAAAAACGATCCTCTCTCGAAATTGGCTGCCACTGAAAGTGCACAAGTAGCCAAAGAGATCTTAGAAACTCTAGATTACCCTTCGGAGAAAATCCCCTTAGTGATGCAAGCGATTGAAGAACACTCCTATTCCAACGGGATTCAACCAGCCCTGCTAGAATCACGGATCATACAAGACGCCGACCGGTTAGAGATCACTGGAGCAATTGCCATCATGAGAACCTTTTCTTCCACCGGTCAAATGCAAAGAAGATTCTATGACTTAGAAGATCCCTTTTGTAAACAAAGACTCCCTGGAAGTAAAGTATCAGCAATAGATTTCTTTTATACTAGACTAATGAAAGTAAACTTCCACACTTCGGCTGCCAAGAGATTAGCCAAGAAAAGAACCCCCTTTCTTCACCAATTCCTCAAACAACTTCAAAAAGAATTAACAGAAGTTCAAGAATCATAAATGCCCTCACGAGGACTCGAACCCCGGTTACAGGCTTTCTGCTTTTTCTTCAACCGCAAGCCTGTGTCCTATCCACTAGACGATAAGGGCAATAACTTCTAGCAATCAGATTTCTTTAAAAAATTACCTGTTGTAGCATTCTCTCCCGCAGATGTTTATGATTTCTTTCCTCCAAAAACAAAAAAAACTTAGGGAGGAAACTAAAATGAAACTAGAAGCAATTGTAGAACACAGCAGGGATGAAAAATACATCGTTGCCCAAGTAACCAACGGAGAAAAACAAACCAATGTCTTGGTATCTTTGCCATTTAACTACCACTCGAGTATTGCCAAAGTATATAGACAAAGATTACCCCCCAACAGCCAGATGGAAGTTCTTGGTGGAGGAATCCTAGACATAAACCGCCAAAACAAGACCATCGAAACATATGGAACTAGTGGAAGCTTTGGAGCTCCGCCAATCGAATTGGTAAGAGAAATCCTAACAGAAAGCTTCCCGGATTACACCATCGATGCAAGAGTAACCAACTACATCAGATAAAAAATTTTCTTTTTATTTTTTCTTAGCATGCGCCCACATGAACTCGAAGTAACTTCGATAAGATTGAGCGGCAGCTTCATTCTCAATTATTACCCCTTCAGGTTCATCTGTCCAAATAATCAAAGCAATCTTATCTCCATAAATATTTGTTACTACTGGGCTTTTAACTTTCTTAGAAACATATCTAGTTCTTTTGGGATCAGAAGTCTTATTAGCACGATCTTCTCTGACAATTTCTCTAACAGAAATCTGATTCTCTTTTAATTGACGAACAAATTGTTTTTGGTAAGCTGGCATTCTCTCTTCCAGCTGTGACTCATTACCAAAAACGATATTCTCTCCCTTACCTTCCCTCAGAATATCCTGAAGGATTGTTCTTACACCTTTTAACCCCTTAAATAATCGTACCTGTCCTTGAACTTTACTAATCTTGTGTTGAGCTTCTAACTCTGGAATTATCTCTTTAACATCTTCTTCTTGTTCTCTAATGTATTGTAATAATTTTTTTGGACCAGCTGATTGAAACCATTTTATTTTCCCAATTGAAACATAACTAACTAATCCTTTCTCAATTAAACCCTTTAAAGAATTATAACAACTACTTCTATCAATCTTGGCTGATTTAGAAATTTTACCTGCCTTACTCTGCCCATGGCTATTCAACATCACATAAACTTTAATTTCATTTGGAGAAAACCCCAAATTCGCCAACACTTCTTCCGTTCTTGCCATAATAAACAAAATATATCTCATTTATTTAAATCTTTCTGTTGTAGTGGATTCTACAACAAGATTTGATATAAAAAGTAAAAAATTAGTCTTCTTGGCGCAAAGCTGGAGGAAACTAAAGTGAGACAAAAATTAAAGAAAGGACTAGCAACATTAGCACTTGCTGTAACTTTGGCTTCTCCTTTTTCTGCAAAAGCAGAGGGAGCAGTTGAGTTAATGGTTGGTAATAAAGCACATACCTTGGATGTTAAGCTCTTTGGAAATGTGGCTGAGAACACGGGTCTCTTAGCACGAACAAGAGTGGGAGTGGATTACGAAAACAATTCCAATTCACTAACTTTCTTAGATATTTACCAATCTCTTGGCAAAGGCTTTAGTGCGGCCTTGGTACCTCAGTACACCCCAGCCAAAGGGTTGGTTATAATGGCCGGGCCACAATATATGGGGAGATGGAAAGATTTGAGCACGGTTGTTCTTCTAGCCACTAGCTTGGAAGAGAATCCAAGTTATAATCTCATAACTTCAACTAGTTACAGACCAAAACTAACTTCTGACCTAAACTTTGCCGCTCAACTTGAAACAACTAATATTTTCAACAACGAAGGGCATGTCTTTAGCACCGAAAGAGTGAGACTCGGACTAGCGAAGAATGGTTTTGAAGCAGGGGTTGCTGCAGACATAACCCAAACAGGAAAAGAAGGAACCTTGGATTATAATCTGGGGGCTTACTTGAAAAAAGGGTTTTAGATAAACGGAGGAAATGAAAAATGAAACAAAACGAAGACATGGAACAAAGAGTGAAAAATTTATTCAAAGGAGTAAAAGCAACAAACAACAACAGCTTGAAAAGTAAACTAACTGTGGAAGCAGGGGATCTGAGAAGAGAACAATACCTTACTGAAGAAAATCCACGAGCGAGAGCCAACTACCAAAGACTAGCCCGTAACTGCTACTTCGCAGCTAGAAATTTTCATTATAAGAATTAGAGGGAAAACTAAAATGGAAATTGAGAAAGTAGGGAATTTGTTAAGAGAAAATGGTGTTCCTGAGTTTCGTTTTCTCTTAGCGGAAAGACTGGGAACTATTGAAAACCCTAAGGTCTTGGAGTCAGTGATTAAGAAGGGGGTTGAAGTGATTGAAGAAAGAAAATATGTGGGCGAGCATTTGCTTTTATGTTCTCCAGAGATTCTTGTTCCTTGTGGACTAGAAGGATATTTAACGACTGCGGATGAATGTAAAGAACTTTCAAAATATTCTGGTCCTTGGGGACATCACTATGGCCCTGAAATGGGGTCTCATGAACCTGGAACAATGTTGGCAGAAAAAAGTCCAAAGATTTTAGAAAACTTTGGGATAGAAGGAATGCAACAGGTTTCGGAACTTGCCAAGAGAACTGGAAAAATGGCAGGGCATGGGGATAGACTTTGTGAAAGTACTAATAGTATAATAAAATTTGCTGCAGAATTAGAAGTTACTGATGGAAATATAGAATCTTGTTTAGACAGCCTAACTTTGAAAGTTAACAATATGCTGAATGCTTGGAAAGAAATGAAAAGTATTTGTTATGGATGCAATAGTGATTACTGGAAACATTCAGGAACATTTTACACTAGTTGCAAAGGCTAATTATTTTGATAAATACAGATGAAATAAAAATGGAAAAGTTAGAAGAATTATTGACTGAGATAAAAGATAATTGTAGTATTGTTGAAATGGAACATTATGAATATTATAATGGTTCTGGTTTTTGGCATAATGATTATGTTGTTTCAA
>JABHWJ010000034.1 GCA_018657845.1 Candidatus Woesearchaeota archaeon
AAGTTACTACTCCAAAATGCTAAACTAACCGAAACCTTTATATATAAGCTACTACTCTAGAGTATTAAACATCTATCACCTCTTTTTCCCCAAGCAGATTATGACTTCGGTGATAATTTGCCTGGGGTTTCATAATCATTTTTTCTTACGAATAAGTAACTTTTTTCCCAAAACAATAACCCAAGCCAATAACAATCCAATCAAAACACCTTCTCCTAATTTAATCCATTCTTTATTACTTATATTCAAATCAAAACTATTTTCAAAAGAAAAAATTTTTTCTTCTTCAAAATAAATACCTAAATCACTAAGTTCTAAAGCATAATCTAAATACAACAAAGCCGATCGAGGATCTTCCTCTGCCAAGGAATTAGCGTATTGATAATAAGAATATCCTAAAATTGGAAACATCCCTTCTGCAGTATTTTCAGCCATTACTTTCTTTACTGAAATCATTTTACTTTCCAAAAATCCTTTAATCGTTTCTTCTCCTAAACCAATAGAACTCATAAACGCATTTGCTTCTGCCTTACCTTGTGAAGCTTTAATTAAACATAACCCATACTCTTCTTCCTGTAAACTCTTCTTTGCCCCATCAACACTTTTCTTAACATGATCTACATATCCTCCAAACAACACATCAACATATTGATACAGCTCTTCACTTTCTGCTATTTTTTTCAAACAAGAATCTCTTAAAACATCTTCATCAAATATTAATTCTTTTCCTTCCATCGAAAAAAAACTCATCCAAGATAAAGCTGAGAAATATCTCTCTTCCGCATAAGCTAACGCATAAGATTTATTCTCTTCTCCAGAAAACTTAACAATCCACTCTTTTACTTCATTCAACCTTTCCTTTACAATCATCATCGTTTGTAAATCAGAGATTGTTTCCATTTCCTTTTCTTTTAAATTTTCTTCCAACACAGAAACTTTCTTTTCTAATACTTTTAAAGAAACAAATAATCTATCTTCATCAACCTTACTATAACTCAATTCTTTTGCTTGAATATTGGCCCCAAAGCAAAAACTAGCTGCAGAGTAATAATCTTCTTGTTCAGCCGCTAACTTAGATTTCTTTTGTTTATCTTCTAAGTTTATACTTTCTTCCACAGTAAGCTCTAAATTATCTATCAAATCAGAAGCTCTTCCACAAAGCACGTCCATTAATTCTTGCATAATGCCTTGATATGATTCACTAACCTCAATAGAAACATCATTCTTTTTCAATTCCTTGCCAGTAAAATAATACACTGCTTCATTGAGATCAGCCACCTCAATAACTTCCAAACTTAAGTTTTCTCTTCCATATTCAATTAAATCAAAGGTAGTATTATTTCCAACTTTCTGCATGCTACTTCCTTTAGCAATCAAAACCTTCTCTAAGCTATTTTCTGCAGCCGCTTCTAATTTTTCCTTAACACCTCCCACTGGGCCAATGATTCCTCCAGAATTAATTGTCCCAGTAATAGCTACTTTCTCATCATAGTCTATTTCTAATAGAGAAACTGTCGCCAGCACCGCAATCGCTCCTCCTGCCGATGGCCCCCCAATAATATTGGCGCCAGACTTTATCGTAAAAATAAAATCATCTTTCTTACAATTTAGATTAAAATAACTACAAGCAATCTCTTTAGCAAATCTTGTCGAAACTTGAGTATCAATTTTAGTCAAAGGAAACGTTTCTAAAAAAACTCTTCCCGAACCATCATTCAACTCTAAAAACAGGTCTGCTTCACTCCCTTTGTATTCTCCATCTAATTCTTGCACCGCCAACAACTTCATATGGTTGGCTTCATTATTAGCAGCACAAACTAAAGAAACCCCAATCAAGAGAAACAAAAATAACACCACACCTTTTTTCATAATCCTAATTAAATAAATAATCTTATATAAACATTATCTATGCAAGATGTTAAAATTCTAGAAAAACAATATAAAGAGTAAATACTTTCCTTCTAAAAGAACCAATGGCAAAAAAAAGAGGAAACAAAATCAAACTTGGCTTAGCCCTGGGAGCAGGAGGAGCTAAGGGTCTAGCACATATTGGAATTTTAAAAGTTCTTCATAAACATAAAATCTATCCTGATTACTTAGCTGGAACTTCAATGGGTTCAATCATTGGCGCATTATATGCTTCTGGCTATTCTCCTAAAGAGCTTCAAGAAACTGCTAGAACTACTAACTGGAAAAAGATTGTTGACTTCACCATACCAAAGGCAGGATTTATTCAAGGAGACTTAATAGAAAGTAAACTCAAACGTCTTGTCCAGAATAAAGATTTTTCGGAATTAGACATTCCACTGAGAGTAGTCTCTTATAATTTAGACACCCACGAAAAAGTTGTCATCTCCAAAGGAAGCGTTTCTAGGTCTCTTCGAGCATCTATTTCTATTCCCGGAATTTTCACTCCAATTAAAATAGATAAAAACCATTTTATTGATGGGGCAGTTGTTGATCCCACTCCATTTGATGTGGTTAAAGAAATGGGTGCAGAAATAGTAATCGCCGTAGATTTATTTAATAAAGCAAAAACAGTGTCTGGGCCCGTAGTCAAATCCAAAAGCCTCCTTTCAGAGTTTAGAGAAATGTTTATTGTCCAAGAACTTCTTAACATTAAAAACTACATCTTCCCTGATCGTTGGCCAGGATTTATTAAGAAAACTCTCCGTTGGGCTTTTGATAAATTTCTTTACCCTGCCAAAGTTCTAAAGATCCTCGCCGGAAAAGAACTACCTCCTCTTGCCCAAGTAATGTATGAAACAATTAATGTTCTTACTAACAACTTAGCTAGAGAGAGAATGAAAAACGCAGATATAGATTTTAAGATATCTCCAATATTCAAAAATTTAACTTGGTCGGATTTTGACAAAACAGAAGAGATGATTAAAGTTGGCGAAAGAGCCATGAACCAAAGAATTCCTGAACTAAAGAAAAAGTTAGGGATTAAATAATTAATCCTTCTTTCTAATCTGTTTCATATCTTTATAAGTAACATGCACCTTCGTTCCAGACTTAACATTTTGTAAGAAAATATCTTTACTTACATTTCTTACAATATAATCTTCACCTGCAAATTCTACTAAATCCCCTTTTTTAAATGGAACTCCTCTAAATAAAACTGTAACGCGATAAACTTCTCGATCTTTCTTCACTCCCCACAAACTTGCAGACTCTTCTCGATAACCACCAAACTTCTCTTGCATTCTTTTTCCCAATGCCCTAGTCAAAGAATTATCAGAAAGATAATAATCTACTCCATTCTTCAATTCAACAGCCTTAGCAACATTCATCCGTACTCTGATAATCTCATCTTCCGCATAAGTTCTAACTTCTTGCAAAACATCTCGTAATTGCAACACTGCCTCAAAGTACCCGGGATGCTTATCTTCTAATTTACGTGCCATTTTACCTAGAAAAAGAACTGTTTATTTTAAAGTTTCTTACAAATAATTTATTATTCATCTAATGTGGCAAGGCAATACCTACAACAAAGGCTATTAAGGGGACCATTCCCCTGAAATAATTCTGGATGATCACACTCTTCTACTGTCACTCCTGCGTCTTTATACATCTTCCAAGCCTTTTCTCTTGAGTCTTCAAAAGAAGTTTGGGCTCTAACATATAACTTCTGGGCTTGATCAAGCTTAAAAATAGCTTCTTTGTGCGTTTTACAAACACTCAATAAATCACTAATATCTGGTAATGTCATAATCTTAACAAAGATTATCAAATTTAAAACGATTTCTATTCTTTAGAACTTAACTGCACAACTTTACTTGGTTCGTGTTCGTTGGTAATCTTGTATCCAGAAACTTTTACCAACTCTTCAGCAAACTCTCTAACTTCTGGAAACTCAGGAACATTCTCTTCCCCCAATCTAACCCTAGAATAACCCAACCAACTATAGCCTTTAATCTCAACATGTGTTGGCTGCATCAATTTAACAAATTTAACAAACTTCTCAACTTCACCCATATTAAAATCTTTAACTGCAGTTATTCTCAGAATAGTTTTACATTTATCTTTTACGGTTGACAAATACTTCATACTCTCCAAAACATCCTCCCAAGTTTCGGCAACAGGAATATTAAATTTCTTATAACTATCTTTATCAAACGCTTCCAAAGACAAATAAATGTTTGTCGGAAAATGTTTACTTTCTTTACCAAACTTCTTCAACACTTCTGGTTTAGTCCCATTAGTTACCAAAAACACAGTTCTAAAATTGAAATCATCAAAAAAAGAATCCACCAACCCCGGCAACTTAGGATACATACAAGGTTCTCCAGTTAAAGATATCGCGGCATGGTCGGGAATTAAACAATTGTTTAATTGTTCCAAATCAGTTTTATCACTCCCTTTGAAACCCATTAATAATTTCTTCCTTGCTTCTATACAACCTTTAATAATCTCTTTAGGTTCGTCAGCTTTCCCTTCCCATTGAGAAGAAAAAACCGAAGTATCTCTCCAACAATGCCTGCATCTCTGATTACAAGTAATTGCTGGCGACATCTCTAAACAATTTCCACAATGGATCCCATAAAAATGCTCCTTGTAACAAACCTTTCCTTTTTCTCTCAAACATTCTTTAGTCCAGAAGCAAACCTTCACAGTAGAATGTCTTCCAACTAGTCTATATTGTTGTTTCTCCATTCGTTCAATCTGCTTCTCAGTTAACATAGAAATACCTACTAGAGTACCTATTTTAAAAAGTTATTGTAAAGAATCAATCCTTGACATAAGCCAACATAGGATAACCAAAAAGTTTTGCTTGCCCTTCTCCAAAATAAGGAGGAGTTGAGGTAACTTCTCCTTCATTAGAGGTCCTAGTTAGATTAACCCTTACAACTATTGTTTCAACCTGATCAACTAGGGGGTTTCCAATATAAGCATTCTTGAAGGCTTCAAACAAAAAGGGGCCATAATCCTTATTCAAAGAACCCACATTCTCTGGAGTAATCTCGCTTCTCCTAAAAATTCCTGGAGCTAACACTGGCCTATAACCATCTTCAGCCATTTCTTCAATGGTTTTATCAACAAGCACCTTCATAATTATCAAATTAGCACTTTAGAATTTAAATATTACTATTCTACAGCCCATACATTTACAAGCAAAAACCTAACAAAATTAAAAATTGGGGAGGGTTTAGGAAATCAAAGATTTCCAAAAACCTTATAAAAACCTTCTTCAATAAGCCCACTATGGCACTTAATAAAGAAGAAACTGATGTATTAAAGGTTTTAGTAGAAAAAGAACTCAAAGAAGTCTCAGAAAAAGGTAAAGATTTATTGATTGTAAATTCTCCTTTTTTCAACAAAGTTGGAGACTTACCAGATTTACCTTTCCTCAGAGATGAGAAAATCTATGAAGAATTTCTTAAAGACCTCTTAAGCAAATTGTAAAAATGACAAAACAAGAAAATCAACAACAAAAGTACTTACAGTTGCAAATGTTACAACAACAAATAGAACAGATTTCTCAAAATGCAGAGCTTATGAATCAACAACTAACTGAAATTGATGATTCCCAGGAAGCTCTCAAACAATTACAAGAAACTCCGGAAGGAAACGAAATTTTAACACCTATTGCCAATGGTATTTTCATCAAAGCAGCAATAAAAAATACGGAAAAATTAACTATTAATGTTGGGGCAGATGTAGCTATAGAAAAAACTGCACCTGAAGTAATCACTATGCTTGATGGCCATAAAGAGGAACTCCATAAGAATTTAGTTGAGATCAATACAGTTTTAGAATCTCTTAGCGAACAAGCCACGGAAATTTACAATTCTTTAGAAGAAAAGGTTGAATAAACATGTTCGGAAAACTTAAAGACAAGCTGAAAAATACATTATCTATATTTTCTAAGAAAACTGAAGAAGAAGCAGAAGAAAAAATAGAAGAACAGCCAGTTGAAGAACCACAAGTTGAAGAAAAGAAAGTTGAAGAACCAACTGAAGTAAAAGAGAAAGAACCTGAGGTAGAAGAACAACAAGTTGAAGAAAAGAAAGTTGAAGAACCAGAAACTCCTACTGAAGAAGTTGAAGAGAAAGTAGAAGTTAAAGAAGAACCTAAAGAAACCATTGAAGGCGTTAAAATAACTTATTTTGTTCATGGCACTACAACCGATAATGAAGACCACAAAGCAACGGGTTGGAATCCAGGCGAATTATCAGAATTAGGGATTACTCAAGCCAAGGAACTTGGGGAAAAAGTTAAAGAAAAAAATTTTGAGGTTGTATTCTGTTCAGATTTAAAAAGAGCTATTGATTCGGCAGAATTAGGATTTAAAGATAAATATGAGATTATTCAAGACAAAAGAATTAGAGAATGTAACTATGGAGATTGGAATAGCAAACCTAAGGATTGGAAAATAATTAATTTTATTACTAAAAAATATCCAAGTGGAGAAAGTTATAAGCAGGTTGAAGTTAGGATTGCTAAATTTCTTAATGATCTTTATGATAAATATCAAGGCAAACACATTGCAATTGTTGCACACCAAGCACCCCAATTAGCTTTAGATGTTCTTTTAAAAAACAAAAATTGGGAAGAAGCAATTAATGAAGATTGGAGAACAAAGAAAGATTGGCAGCCGGGTTGGGAATATGAATTAAAAAATAAAATAAAAATCAGTGAATTATCAGAACAACCAGAAGAAAAAGAAATCCCTTCTTCAGAATCATTAATTGAAGCAACTAAAGAAAAGTTTGCAGTTGAAGAACTACCTAAAGAAGAACGGGAAAGAATTAAAGAAGCAGAAAGGCAACCAACTGCAGAAGAATTATTGGAAGAAGTTAAAGAAGGACCAGAGAAAGAACCTATCCAAGAAGAACCAAAAAAAGGTCTTTTCGGAAAACTCAAACAATCATTTACTACAAAAACAATTTCAGCAGATAAATTTGATGATTTGTTTTGGGATTTAGAACTAATCCTTCTTGAAAGCAATGTTTCTATAGAAGTAATTGAAAAGATAAAAGAAGACCTCAAAGAAGAACTTGTTAACAAACCCCTTCCTCGAGATGTCCATAAGAAAATTGAAGAAACTTTAAAATCAACTCTCAACGAAATCCTCTCTTTCGAAAAAGTAAACTTAATTGAAAAAATTAAACAAAAAGAAGGACCTTTTGTAATTACTTTCTTTGGGATTAATGGAACTGGAAAAACAACTTCTATTGCCAAATTAACCAACTACTTAAAAGAAAACAACCTGTCTGTAGTCTTAGCAGCTTGCGATACTTTTAGGGCAGCAGCTATAGATCAATTACAAGAACATGCAGATAAATTAGAAGTAAAAATGATCAAACATGATTATGGCTCAGATGCAGCTGCTGTCGCCTTTGATGCCAAAAAATATGCCGAAAAAAACCATGTAGATGTTGTTCTTATTGATACCGCCGGAAGATTGCATTCAAACACAAACTTAATGGCAGAATTAGAAAAGATCATTCGGGTTACTCAACCAGATTTCAAAGTTTTTGTGGGAGAATCTATTACTGGAAACGACTGTATCGAACAAGCTAAGAAATTCAACGAACTTGTTGAAATGGATGGAGCAATCTTAACCAAAGCAGACATTGATGAAAAGGGAGGGGCTCCTCTCTCTATTAGTTATACCATCAAAAAACCAATCCTCTTTCTAGGGATGGGCCAAGAATACAAAGACTTTGAACCTTTTGATAAAGAATTAATTCTAAAGAGACTTGGATTCTAGTGACAATACTTCTTCATCTCTTTAATATGTTCAGTAACCTCTTCCATATCGCCTTCTTTTAACTCTTCATTAAGTTCTCCCAATTCATGTTCTAAAACTAATTGACGGACCGCATCACGTACTGCTTCAGATTTATTTGGGTAATAACCTTCTTTTACCAGTTCATCTAATTTCTCTACTAACTTCTTAGTCAGTCTTATTTGTATGGTCTGCATTACCATTGCATTACAGAGGTAATGTTTTATCTTATATAAACCTTTCTACAGGAAAAACATTACAAAGACATTACGTTTGCATTACATTTAATTAAAAAATAATAAATAAAGAAATTAATGGACTAAAGCTTTAACTTTCTCTGGATCAAACCCAATAATGAAGCCGTCTCCATTTTCCAAAACTGGAACTCTTCTTTGCCCAGTCTTTTGTTCTAAGGCTTCAATTTGCTCTGGACTCTCGACGATTTCTTCATCAAAATCAATATCCAAAGCGAGAAGATAACTCTTTAATACCCGACATTCCGGGCATGATTTTGTGCTATAAATTCTAACTTTCATGATAATCATAGAAATACAAATTGTATTTAAACATTTGCGAGAACTGTTAAGTTACATCAACAATTTTGAACAATGCTTAAAATCTTTTAGAATCTTAAGTTAATTCATCGACTATTAAAAATTAAATAACTCTTTTAGAAACCTAACTAGCTTGTAACTTTCTTCTCTTCTTGGCTTTTTTGATCTTCTTACGCTGCCACTTCCAACGCATTTGACCTTTTTTCTTCCAACGTCTTGAACTTCTTTTCATCTAACCGTTTGGAGATGTAATTTATTTATAAAGGTTTCTAAAAATTAGTCATAAGAACTCCTCTTTTATCAAGCTCTTCTTCTAAAGATAATGTACAAAATTACAAACAATACTAATATTCCTCCCATCACATAAAGAAGGATCTTTTGACCTTTACTCAAACTAATAACTCCATCTCCCTCTTCAACAGCCATTCCCACCAAGGGCCCTTCTTCCGTACCTACAACTGCAAAATAATGGAAATCATTTACCATAGCAGTAAACATATAAAATCCATTAACTGCTTCTAAAACCCCTTCAGCCTTACTCCAAGAACCCCCCTCGTAAACATAAACTCCTGCCCCACTATACCCTTGTTCTTCAATCCAAGATTTAGGCACCTTGAAACTAACTGTAACTTCTTCCAAATCTTCTATTTCTAACCCAATATCTACTTCTATATATTGGTAAACATCACCCACTTCAGGAACTTCTGTTGGTCTCTCTTCCAAACTTTTAATATTTACAGTTATATCTCGATCTTCTTTAGTTCGAATTTCCAAGGTTGAAAGGGCAATTCCTTCCCTACCGACTTCAACTTTTCTTCCTTCTCCACCAGACAAAGAAACAGCCTCACTAAAACTGTCCTTAACTCTAGTTCCTCCTGCACCTCCTGCAGTTGCAGCTTCTGTGACAGCTTCGGTATCTTCAGTAGTGGCCGTAGTAGTGGTTCCACCACCACCTCCGCCGCCTCCTCCGCCGCCCCCACCACCACTACCAGCCCCATCATCTGTGCTGATAGTAATGCTGTAAGCAGTGCTATTGCTGGCAGCCATCACCTTTCCATTTGTATCATTACATCTCACATAAAAAGTCCCACTTGAAGTAGCACTAAAGCTAACTCCTTGAGAATGACTCGTTCCTCCGGTACTACTCATCAAAGTCAAATTAACATAACCAGTATCTGAAGTTCCATAACCACATTTGGAATTCTCATTAGTAGTTACAGATAAAGTAACTGTACTTCCAGAGTTGGAATCACTTATCGCTGTCACAACAGGCACAGTAGAATCCACTACTGAGAATTCATTAATTGTAAAATTACTTTTGTTGACACTATCACTACAATTAACACTAAGATTATAATCATTATCACTCAACCCACTAAGACTTACTGTAAAATTGGGGTAACTATCATTCAAATTCCCAATTCCTACATCCGAGCTATTACTAAGATTATAAAAACAATTCAAAAAATTACTTTCATTCACAGTAAGGTTAGCAGTAAAGAAAGAATCTGTAATAGTTTCTCCCGAAGTTGGTTTAATCAAAGTAACTAAAGGAACACTCGTATCTACAATAAAAGAAATATTACTAGAATAATTACAACTCTCACTATCACAAGCCGCAACTCGCCAATAATAAGTAGTTTCATTTAAGACAATAGTTGTAGTATTCCCTGTAGTACTTGTATTAGCAACTAAAGAACTAAATCCAGTACTAGTAGAAACTTCCACAGTAAAATTAACTTTCTCTCCATCACCATCGCTTGAATTAGTCCAATTAAATTCTACGTTAACAGTTTCAACAACTTGCCCACTTTCATTTGGATAACTCAAACTAACCATAGTGGGTAAGGAATTACTAACCACTAACGCCGAAGAGTTAACTTGCGTTCCATTACCAAATCCATCATTTGCAGTCACTCCACAAACCCAACTTTCTCCCTTAGAAGTATTATTAAAAAACAACAAAGTATCAGTTATCCCTTGGTTGACTCCGTCTTTATACCAATCCAAAGAAACAGTAATAGAATCATTATCAAAATCACTTGCACTCCCATTTACACAAGTAAGATTATTTGAGGTATATGCAGTAGTTGGAGTTATATTAACTTCACTAACAGTAGCTAAACTATTATTCATTACCACAACTCGTAATTCAGTGAAATTTTTATTTCCTGCAAAGTCACTTCCATAAACTTGGAAAGTATAATTTCCTCTTCCCACACTCCCTCTTTCTGAATACCAACTATTTCCGCCACCACTCATAGTTAAATTTGTTCCATTCCATTCCAAGGTTGCATTGGCCAAACTTTCTGAAGAAGTAATATTTATTGTAACGTTCTCCAATTTACTACTCTCATTCGCAGGAGTAGGATCAATAAAAGTAATGTTTGGAGCAACATCATCTAAATAAATTGTAGCATTAAAAATATCAATTCTTGAAAAACTCAACCCGTTATCTGAATCTGTCAAAGAAACCCCGGTTGCATTAAGGGTATCTCTAACTTCAGCAAAATCCAACTCTGTACTTTTAACCAATCTATTCCACTGCCTCAGTATTGCTGCTACTCCAGACGCATGAGGTGTGGCCATTGAAGTACCCGAACAAGTCCTATATGCCCCATTATCTGTACATCCAGATAATGTAGTTCCAGTAGATTTCAAAGAAACTATGCTTGACCCTGGAGCCAATAAATCTAAAATTTCATCCGTATTAGAAAAACTGGATACTGCATCAGCTTTGGTTGAACTTCCTATAGATGTAGCATTGGGAGAACAAGCAGGATAATTTATCCCATTAGAATAAGCCTCGTTACCAGAAGCAACCATTACTGAAATATTTTCTTCTACTGCCCCATCAATCGAATCATCTAAGGTCGTTGGGCAAGTGGCAGGAGTTCTTTGTTGTTTATCTCCAATACTTATCCTAATTACCGAAATATTGTAAGAATCAGAATTGTTTTTACACCAATCAATTCCTGCTAGTACATCACTATCAGAACAACTACCTCCCGAATTACAAACCACCACCCCAATTAATGAAGCTCCTGGAGCAACTCCCATATAAGTAACATCATTAGAAGCTACAATCCCTCCTACATGAGTTCCATGCCCATTAGGATCTGCCTCATTACAATCTTCTGCACAAGTCTGCCCTACACAATTAATATTACAGGTAAGATTTTTCCCCAACATTGCACTATGAGTAAAATCTATTCCAGTATCTAAAACACAAACAGTCTCTCCAGTGCCATTTAAGTAAACTCCACCTACACTCATATTCCAAACCCTGGTAGCATTAATAACTCCAGTAGAATCATCCAAAGAAATACTCAATTCTCTAACAATTTTAATTTCTTCAACTTTTTCATTCTCAATTAATTTTTCTAAACCTTCCACAGTAACATTTCCAGAAAAAGCACCAACTGTTTCATAGGTGTGATCTAAATCCAATTCATATTCTTCATCTTCTTCAATATGGGTAACTCCTAAGAATCCTCCTTTCACCTGGGGATCTTCTTTAATATCCAAATCTTCCAAAACTTCTTCTTGTAATCCCTCAATCTCTTCTTCGGCACTATCTTCGAGAACAACAATCACTTCCACTTCTTCTTGACCTTCTGCAAACGCTTCCAGAACTTCTTCTTCAACTTCTACTGCCCCAACTAAATAAATGGATAACAAAAGTACTAATACCAATAATATTCTTAATTTTCCCCTCATCCTAGATTAATAATAAACCGCTTTTTTGTTTAGTTAATGTAGTTCCAATCCCCTGACCAACATTAAAAAAATAATCTGAAACAATTCCTTGTAACAAATCTAATAATCCTCTTTCTGGAGCATATTCAACGAGCCCTGGATTCTCAACTCCAAGTTCCTTTTCAATATAATCTATTGCTACATTCATATCTCCCAAGACATCAACCAACCCCAATTCATGGGCTTCGTCACCTAAGAAGAATTCTCCTGTAGCTAATTTTTTAACTTCCTCAAAACTCATCTTTCTATTTTCAGAAATCTCTTTGATAAAAAAAGTATGAATCTTATCTAATTTATCTTGTAATAATCTCTTCTCTTTTTCGGATAACTTCTTCAATGGAGTTCCCATATCCTTGAGTTCTCCAGCAACTAATCTTTCATAACTGACTCCATATTCTTCCATCAGTCCACTAAATTCTAAATAAGAACTTATTACTCCAATGCTTCCAGTTATAGACATCCGATTAGCAATAATTAAATCTGCAGTAGAAGCTATCCAATATCCTCCTGAAGCCCCAACCTCTGAAATCACTGCAATGACTGGCTTTTCTGTTTTCTTAATTGCCATTCCAATTTGATCACTAGCTACTGCGCCGCCCCCCGGAGAATTTATGTCTAAGATTATAACTTTTATTTCATCTCTAGAATTGGCATCTTCGATAAAACTCACAATTTGTTTTGCTGAAGCAGAATCTTCACCCCACTGGCCACCACCCTCTACAGTGATCATTCCTTTAATTGGAATTACTGCCACATCATTTTTGATAATCCTCTCTCCATCAAACAATAAAGCTAAAGGAATTCCTAAAATTAAAATTGCCGCTAAAACTATTATTCCGATTAATATCCAAACACCTAGCTTATTCTCTTTTTTCCTCTTTTTCATCTCTTTATTAGAATAAATAATATGTATATAAATGTTTTTACCCAAACATTTTTAAATGAAGCCTCTTCTTTTCTTCTATTATAGCGGGGTGGGGCAGCTCGGAGTGCCCGCCGGGCCCATAAATATTTCATTTAGGAAACCCGGAGGTCGCGTGGTTCAAATCCCGCCCCCGCTACTCTTTTCTTAAAAAATAGAAATAAAAGTTAATTAAAATTAACTCAAAAATAAATTAAAAATAAAAAATTAATTTCTAGATCCAAAGTTTCCAGAACTATGACTTCTTCCAGAACCAGAATTACTTCTTCGGGGACCACGATTTCCAGAACTATGCCCTCTTGCTCCAGAACCATGAGAACTTCGATCTCCAGAATAGCCTGACCTTCTTGGACCACCAAAATTCCTTTGATGACCTCCGGTCTCAAACTTTATTTTTGGAAAAGTGGCTTCATGAAGTTCTTTGATGTCCAAGTCCGGATAAAGCCTAAATACATTATTGAATGAACCATGATCTCTTTCACTCAACAGAGTAATTGCTTTTCCTTTCTCTCCTGCTCGGGCAGTTCTTCCAACTCGGTGAACATATTCTTGAGGGTCTTGTGAAACATCATAATTAAAGACATGAGTTACATCTTTGATGTCTAATCCTCGCGCTGCCACTGCGGAAGCTACTAAAAGATCAACTTTTCCTGCATTAAACCTTTCAATAACATGCAATCTCTTATTCTGACTTAACTTACCGTGAATCATCTCTGATTTAATTCCTTGAGTCCTTAGATTCTTATTAACCATTTCTACGGTAGTCCTAGCTGAGCAGAAAATTATTGCTCGATCAGTTTTTTCCTTTTTCAAAAGGTGAACTAATAAAGAGAACTTTTCATGTTGTTTGATATCATAATAATATTGTTCAAGAAAACTTTCTGCTACGTGTTCTGCTGCTTGAGCAATTACTGGATTACTCATGTACTTTTCCTTAATCTGTCCAATCTCTTCTGATACTGTTGCTCCGAACAATAATACTTGTCTTCCTTCGGGAGTAAAGTTTAGAATTTCTTCTACATCTTCAATGAAACCCATTTCTACCATTTTATCTGCTTCATCAAGAACAAAACAATTGATTTTTGTAAAATCCATGTTTCTTCGATTAAGATGATCTAAAACTCTTCCTGGAGTTCCAACTACAATTTCAGATGCAGCCATCTCATCAACTTGAGGACCTAAGGCTACGCCACCAAAAACAGTAGCTACTTGGAAATCCATATACTTTCCAAACTTCTTTAGTTCTTGTGCGATTTGTACTGCTAATTCTCTTACTGGTGCTAAGATCAAAACTTGGATACCTTCTCTTGGTTTTACTTTTTCCAAAATTGGTACTCCAAAAGCTAGTGTCTTTCCAGACCCAGTATTAGATCTCCCAATAACATCTTTTCCTGAATGGATAAGTGGAATTGCTTTCTCTTGGATTAACGTAGGTTTGCTAATCCCTAATTCTTTTAAACCCTGGATTATTGCTGGGTTTACATTTAATTCTTCAAATTTCATTTTACTATCTCCTGAATGTTTCTACAAACTCTAAATCTTGTCGTCAAAATCTGAGGGTTTTTAGTGAAACAGAATGAGTACAACTTTTGTGAATACCCCCTGTTTCTGCCATTCAATATATTAATTATCAGTTTTGATCAGAAGTTTATAAAGCTTTCGGTTATTACTGGGTAATAACAACATTTCTTGTAAAGTTTTTTAAAATAGGCCCATCTCTTAAGTATGATGGCCCAATATGATCATATTGCTGAAGCGTACAACCAGATGAGGGGAAGAATAAAGAGTTATGTTAACACTCCAACCTTAGTTCATGTAGTTGGAAATATCCAAGGAAAAGAAGTTCTAGACGCAGGATGTGGTGCAGGCTACTTCACCAGAGTTTTAGCTGAACAAAATCCAAAAAAGATTATTGGAGCGGATGTTTCTGAAAAAATGATTGCTTTAGCCAGAAGAGATTCTTCAAACATAGAATTCTTTGTTTCGAATGTATTTGATTTAGATTTAGGAAAACAATTTGATGTTGTTACTTCTACATATTTACTTAATTATTCTGAAACTGAACAAGAACTAGGAGCTATGTGTTCTATTCTTTCTTCTCATCTTAAAGATGGAGGAAGACTTGCAGGAATCACCTTAAATCCAGATTTTAAACCAATGAAAGAATTCCAATATTCTAGAAAATTTAGCAATGGCAAAGATTCTTTTGAAGATGGAGATAAAGTATTGTGTGAGCTTAAGGGAGATATGCCTTTCAATTTCACTTGTTTCTATTGGTCAAAAGAAGTTTACGAATCTTGCTTCAGGAAAGCAGGATTTTCTAAAGTTCAGTGGGTAGAACCTATTATTTCTCCAGAAGGCTTAGCTCTAGGTCCAGACCATTGGTATAACTTCTTAGAAAATCATTCTCCTATTGGATTTATCTGTGAGAAATAACCTTGACATTTATGTCCCACTTTTCTACAAAACATTTTTAACCTTGAAAACTATTTAGCTTAATACAAAACTAAAAAGTCACACCAACAAAAATGGCCGACGCACCAATTGCTCACGAAAAGAACGCCATCATGAAATACATTGGCACCCAGACTTTCATAGACGCAGGCCTATACGGGATGCAAAGAAGAAAAGAATACGAAGGGCAGATGTTTCCCTTTTCTTCACAAGCATTACACTCACCAGAAATATTGGCCAAAGAACTTCTTTTTGGCTCCAATCAAAAACATTACTCCAGATCTCTTGACTTAAACCTAACTTCAAATATTCTAGGAACTGCCACCGCGTATGAACCAAATAGAACTTCTTATCAAGGAACTCCTTCAGTTCCAGGATATGCTAAAAATATTTACGCAGGATTATTATAAATTAAAATATAAAAAAACTTATTCACAAACTCCTCCAATTTTCACAGCCAATTCTTCTAATTTCTCAATCAACTCTTCGGCAGTCTCTTTATCAATCCTGGTGAGAACATCTTCCTTACCTTCTTCCTTGTAAACTTCAATCAAATTTATCAAATCTTTCACTAACTCTTCTGCCCCCTTACTATCTTCTGGAGAGCAGCAACTTCCACATTTTTCTCCCATTTTATATTTCACCTCATTCGTTAAAAAACGCTTTGTAAAACAAATAAGCGGAATAAACATCAGCCTTCGAAACAACTTCACAAGGAGAATGCATTCCCAAGATACAAGGACCCGCATCCAAACAATTCATTCCATACTTAGATAAGAACATAGCAATGGTTCCACCACCACCAATATCAATCTTTCCCAATTCTCCAGTCTGCCAGGAAATTTTTTCTTTATCCAAGATTCCCCTGATATAAGCCATATACTCTGCACTAGCATCGTGAGTACTATACTTTCCTCCACCACCGCCATATTTCTCTATTGAAACGCCTTTGCCTAAATAAGAAGCATTTGAACTGTCATGCACATCTTTATAATTAGGGTTCATACCTGCAGTTACATCAGCAGAAACTGCATTAGAAACCTCTAATAACTGATTAACACCCAAAGACAATCTTGTCAAACAAACATAATCATGAGCAAAGTTTTGTAATATTAAAGACGCTGCTCCCGTATCTCCCATTGAGCCAATCTCTTCTTTATCTACAAACATTCCCACTGCCGTGTTTTTAGGATTCTTCAACTCCAAAAGAGCCTTCAACGAAGCATAAACACAAACTTTATCATCCTGCCCATATGCAGCAAGTAAACTCTTATCAAAACCAATATCCATCGGCCGATTCGCCGGAACCAATTCTAGTTCTGCACAAGCAAAGTCTTCTTCAATTAAACCATAAGTTTCATACAAATATTTCAACACTGTAAACTTAACTTGTTCCTTGATCTTATCATCATCTACTGGAATATTCGCTACTAAGATATTCAATTCTTCGCCCTCTACAATTTTGGGAGCTTTCCTTTCCATTTGGTTCTTAGCCAAATGAGGTAACAAATCTGGAATGATAAACTTAGGTTCATCATCTTTTTCCCCAATACTTACGAAAACCTTCTTACCTTCTTTAGTAAAAGCCACTCCATGTAATGCCAAAGGAGTATTCACCCAATGATATTTCTTTACACCACCATAATAATGAGTTTTAATCATTCCCAACCCAGAATCTTCATACACTGGCAAGGGTTTCAAATCTAACCTTGGAGAATCAACATGGCTACCAATTAACTGCCATTTTTTCATATTCCTTCCAATAACTGCAGCCAGTACAGCTTTATCCTTAACATTCTTATAGATTTTATCTCCACTGTCAACTTTTGTTAATTTATCAATATCTTTGAAACCATCTTTTATCAACTCTTTAATCACATTAGCAATACATAATCTTTCTGTTTTACTTATCCCAATAAATTTCTTGTAACCTTCAGCAAAGGCAAAGACTTTCTTTTTCTCTGCTGCATCAAAGCTTAACCAAGAACTTTTTTTATCTAAAGAGAATTTTTCTTGTAATTTTTCATTAGGAGACTTTTTTTCTTCCATTTTAACCGACCTCGTTTTAATATTATTTAACTAAATCTAAAGTTTATAAGATTTTTTGTTTTCTAGAACTCTTGATACACTTTCTGCATCAACAGAGCATCATCTTCAATATTAGGAGACTCGGAGATAACTACTCCTTTACACTTAAATGTCTTCAAAGCTTTCAAAACATCCAGATAATTAAAACCAGAATCCGATAAAAACAGATGATGTCTTTCTCCTTTAGGTCCATGATGTATTCCGGACATATGAATATGCATATTTCGAAGAGCTTCCTTACCTAATCTTTCCTCAATATGGCTCAAAACTTCCGTAAACTGATTATAATCATTCACTTTCCCAATACTCCGAGCATACAAATGAGCAAAATCAACACAAGGTAAAACTTGTTCAACTTCTTCAGACAAACGAACAATTTCTTTAACCGTTCCCCACTGCGTTCCTTTTCCTGTAGTCTCTGGACGAACCAAAATGGGATTCCCTCTTTCTTTTAATTCTGCAACAATCTTCTTTGTTTGTTCCTTAATCATCTGATAAACTTTCTCTGGATCTTGTTTCATATAAAACCCAGCATGGAATGTAACTGATTTCGCCCCACACATATTAGCAATTTCAGCAGACTTCAAAATCCGACTACGACTCGCTCCAATTTTCTCTTTTTCTAATGAACTCAAATTAACGTAAAAAGGAGCATGACAAGTCATTTCTACATCATGTTTCTTAGCCATCTCCTTAACCAAAGGAGCTTTCTCTTTAGAAATATTAACTGAATGTACAAACTCCAATTCCATACACTCTAAACCCAACTCTCGAACCGCCTTTACTCCATTAACAGTTCCCAATTTAGAAGCATAAATTGGAATCCCTGCCGTCCCAAATCTAAGTTTGTCCATTTTAATCACCAATTATCCAAAATATAACAAAACTTCAATTAATTCTTTAACAAGGGATTAGATTTACTTTTGTACGATCAAAAGGATTCACTTCCAAATAAACAACATCCCCATTTACTAGATAATCTAAACAATTCTCTCTTCCGGTTCTGCCTTTAACATAAAATAAGTTCTCCACTTCTGTCATCCAACCAAGGTCAAATGATCTTACACCTTTGATTTGAGGATTGTGATTTAAACCGGACAAATAAGTTTCCAATTCTCGTTCACTTTCAAACTCTCGATTATCGGGAACTCTATCAGCAGGAATCCAAGCCAGTAAGTTTTGATCAACAATTTCTCCGACTGACAGAGAGTAATCTAACAAAGCCATAGAAGCAATAATAGCAATTTTTGGGTCTAATCCAATAGAATATGATTTCCCATTGTCAAATCCAAATTCTGTTGTTCCTGGTATTCTTGAGATAGAAACACCCAAGTCATCCCCAACAACTGCAGTTAGTTCTTCAACAAGAAGTGGTTTATCAACTGGCCACTCTTCATTTCTCTCACAGCAACGCTGTAGTTGATCAATCTCTTCCCGAAATTGACCGGCATTTGGTGGTTGATAAATTCCGGACTTTATTGGAAATCCTAATCTTGAAATCATAGAATAAAATAAATTGGATTGATATATAAATTAATTGGTACTTAAGCTATATTCAATTAAAAAACTAACTCAACGAAAGTAAGAAACTAGTATTCTCTTCCGCTTTCAAAGAATGAGGTGCATTCTCTTTCATAAAAATAATCACTCCTGGAAGCATCTCAATCTCTTCTCCATGAAGAACAAACGTTCCTTTTCCTTCAATCACATAAACAAACCCTTCTTTGGTAGATGTATGGTCACCAATATCTGTTCCCGCAGCCATACAGAATAAAGTTAAATTATTCTTTTCAGTTTTAGAAATAACCTTACTCAATACTCCTTTAGATGGATATTCAATATTATCTTTAATATTTTTAAAATTCATTTTTGTTTCCCTTCATAATCCGCAATAGCAGCCCGCAAGGCTTTATCTCCCAAAACAGAACAATGTACTTTCCTTGGAGGCAAACCTCCCAATTTCTTCAAAATATCTTGGGGTTTAATCTTTTTAGCATCTTCAAGTTTCATTCCAATAACCATCTCTGATAAAACAGAAGTAGAAGCTATTGCCGAAGCACAACCAAATGTTTTAAATCGACACTCAGTAATCTTCCCATCCTTAACCTTGATATAAAACCTCATCACATCTCCACAAGCAGGACTACCTACTTCACCAATCCCATCAGCACTCTTCTCATATTCTTCAGCCTCTTCGTCCGTTTTGAAAATATTCCGCGGATCAAAGAAATGTTTTTTTACTTCGTCAGAATAAAGCCAACATTTTCCTTTTTCTTTTACATCACTCATTTTCTCACCTCTTCTAAATGTACTGGAGAAAGTCTCCTCAGTGATTCAATAATCCCAGGTAAAACTTTTAAAACGTAATCAATGTCTCCTTTGGTAGTTCTCTTCCCCAAACTAAATCTAATCGAACCATGGGCGGCATCTGCCTTTAAACCAATTGCATTTAAAACATGACTAATCTCCAACTCTTTAGAACTACAAGCTGAACCAGTAGAAACATAAATCTCTTTTTCATTTAAATGTAACAATATAGATTCTCCTTCAACATCTAAAAAACTGATATTGGCATTATTAGGTAATCTTTCTGTAGGATGGCCATTCAAAAAAGTCTTAGAAATTTTCTCCAAAACTCCAGTAACTAATCTATCTCTTAACTCAACTAACCTTCCGTTCTCTTCTTCTCTTTTCTGTTGTCCCAATTCTAATGCTTTAGCAAATCCAATGATTCCAGGAATATTCTCTGTCCCCGAAATCAAACCGTTCTCTTGTCCACCGCCATGGATTAAGGGCTCTAATTTCACCCCTTTCTTCACATACAACAAACCAATTCCCTTTGGGCCATAAATTTTACTTCCATTTAAAGTCATCAAATCAACATCCAAATCTTTAACATTAATATTCAACGCCCCTCCTGCCTGACAAGCATCAGTGTGAAACAAAATTCCTTTCTTTCTAAGAACTCGTCCAATTTTAGCAACTGGATTAATAGTTCCGATCTCATTATTGGCATAAATTATAGAAACTAAAATTGTATCTTTACGTAAAGCTTTCTCCACCTCTTTAACAGAAACTATTCCATCTTTATCCACATCTAAATAAGTAACTTTAAATCCTTTCTTTTCTAAAAACCGACAAGTTTCCAAAACTGCAGGATGTTCAACTGTGGTTGTAATTATATGTCCTTTTCCTTTGGTCAAAGCAACCCCTTTAATCGCAAGGTTAATACTCTCTGTTCCCCCAGAAGTAAATACTATTTCTTCTACATCACTTCCAATTAATCCAGCAACTTTCTCCCTAGCTCTCTCCAAAGCTTCTTTAGATTCCAATCCCTTGTAATGTAAGCTTCCAGGATTTCCATAATTTTTAGAAAAATAAGGTTCCATCTCCTTAAACACTTCTTCATCTAAATAAGTAGTACTTGCATGGTCCAAATAGATTTCTTTCTTAGTCATTTTTATCACAACGCTTTATTACAATAAGTACATTTTTGACATTTGCTCAACGCACAGATATCTTTGTAAATTTTACATAATATCCCTTTTTTTTTCAATAAGTCATTCAATCTAATAATTTCATTTCCTAAAGTATTATTATTTTTAACAATATTATCCACAGATTTCTCCAATTCTTTTTCCATTTCTTTATCAAAAATCTCTGCTTTAGCTCTTTTCTTTTTTTTATATTGTGAGATCGCTGCAGGAGTAACTCCCATCAATTCGGCCACTTCTTTTTGTGATTTTCCTTTTTCAACTAATTTCAAAGCAAGTTTTTTTCTAATTGCTGGCAGTACATACCAGACTTCAATTTCCTGAGGAAAGATTAATTTTGCCATTTTAGTTAACAATCGTTAACTTATTTATAAACTTTATGGAAACTTATTATTTTTCCAGAATTAAGAAGGATAATTAAATAAAAAAAGAAAAAAAATTATTTTCAGTTGAGCGTCAATCCTTTAATTTTTGGTCAGCGTCCCAGTTGTGATCATTAGACATTTGTTTTAGAGTAAGTTGACATTCACTCAATTTTTTCCACTTACCCCCATTATCATGTCGACCATATTTATCATTTAATTCAGCTATACCTTTTAAATCCCCCATTGCTTCTAAGACATTCCGTTGTAAAATATAAGCATTCGTACCATTAAATAATCCTTGGGGACAACTTCTTGCTACTTTTAATGCGTCATCAAAATTCTCCATCCCCAATAGGGCACCAACCGCAATTTTTCGGGCACTTTGTTCTTGAGAAATGTCTCCCGCCCTAGAATCATAAATATTTTCTTCTCCTTTTCCCTCATAAAAAGGCCGCAATAATTCCAAAGACTCATCAAATTTTCCTAGTTTACCTAATACTTCAGCTTTATCGAGATCAAATCTTTCTTGGTAAAATTTTTGAGTGACTTTTGCATCGAAGCACAAAGGCATTTCATAATTGGTCACTTTATGTTCTTCAATTTCTTTCCCAGTATACCAATATTCCAATAA
>JABHWJ010000035.1 GCA_018657845.1 Candidatus Woesearchaeota archaeon
ATCCATGATCTTTTCATTTTTCAACCCTCCTTTTAATCTCTTTTTAAAGAAACTCTTCCTTTATATTATTTTTGGAACTAAATAAACTCAAAAAGATCTCTTCCTAACAATTGTACAAATCCCTTAGAGTAATCTTCATAACCGGCCTTACGATCCTCTGGCCAAGATTTAACTCTCTTTTCGATTTTCTCAGCAACAATTTCTTTATTAGAAAAATAGAAATCTAATTCTTCTTGAATAAAACCCAAAGTATCTTCAAGTAATCGAAAAGACAAATTAATCTTTCTGATTTCTGTAAATTCTGCAAACCCAAAATAGTTAGCGTCAACGAGATAATTAGCTAAATATAACCCAACAATATTGGCTCCTCCTGGAATTAAAATTGTTCTTTCCTGAGCGATTCGGTCAGCAATTGCTTCTTCAAAAGAAGGCTCTTTAAAAGGGTAAATTAAATGAGCCGCTTCATGGAACAAGGAATTAATCAAGTAAGGCCTAACTGCGTAAGAAACTTGTTTTCCTGAAAACAAATCCGTGTTTCTATTTTTACCCTCAAATGCAGCATCGGCATCCTTAAATGGAACAAACACTTCCCAAACTTCGGGATATTTTTCAAGGCCCTCCATAAGACTAATATTTGGTTTATGATAATAATGATCTATGAATAATTTATAATTGGGAATCACTTGGTTTTCAAGAGAAATCTCTTCTACGCATTTTCTAAAAAGACTACCTACCCATTTTTTTAACATCAATTCTCTTTCAGAAAGGCCATATTGTGTGGTCAGTTCGGAGTCCATTTTCTTAATTTAGAACACCCAGAACCTCTACTTATCAAAGTCAAATTAACTATTTATAAAAGTTTCTCAATTATAATTAACTTTATTGTAAACAATATAACATTCCTTCCAATCTAAAACTTCTCCATTTAACTCTTCTTTCAACTCGTCAATGCTCCTAACTGCATCCAATTTTATATCATAATTAACTTCTTCATAAACCGGTTTCTTAAAAAAACTAAATTCTTCTCTGACATCCTTTAACTCTCCTTTAATTTCTTTTTCAGGATCCACAATCACCTTTCCTTTTATTCGTTCTACCAATATCTTAAATTCTGTTCCTTCTTGAGAAACATTAAACAACACCGCTGGAATTAAATAAGTTTTAATTTCTTTTATTTCTTTATCGGCCATTAACCTTAAATCTTTAATACTTAAATTTGGCTTTAATATTGGAAGAATTCCTTTATCTTCAAATTCCTTACTCTCTTCAACTACATCTTTTTCATATTCTTCGGAATTAATCTTTAACATATCTACTGCCTGACCGCCATGCTTACTCCGTCTCGGTCGAACGTTAACTACTAATGGCCGATCCACCACCCCACAAAGTAAACAAGAACCTATAGGTAATCTTTGAATCTCTTCTTCCGTTTCAGAAGTTATTCCTTCAATCGAACCCACTATTGCTCTTAGATCGTTGGGATTAGTAACTTTCATTATTATTTGTGTACTACATTGAGATAAAACTGTTTTCTGCACCAGGGCTGGTCTTTGACTAACCACACATAAGCCCAATCCAAACTTTCTTCCTTCAGAACTAATTAATCTGATCACATCTCCACTTTTAGATTTTCCAAATCCTTTTTCTGGAACAAAATTATGTGCTTCTTCAACCACACAAAAGAAAGGAGGAATCTTTTCCTGTTTCCTAGCCATAAATAAATCCTTCAACAGTTTATACACAATTATATCTTGCACTTCTGGATTAATTCCTTTTAAATTAATTATTGAACATTTTCCTGGAGTTATCAATTCATTAAAGTCCGTATAACTAGAAGAAAACAATTCTAAATCTCTAAGGTACATAATTGTATCAATCAAACCCCATTTTCCTGAAGAGTTCAGTTCCTCTAAACCTAATAAAATATTATCAAAATTAATTTCTTCTAAATCTTTAATCACCGAAAACAAAATCGCCTCTTGAGTATTAGTTAATTGCAAGGGCAATAATCTCATCAATTCATAATTACTTACTTTTTCATTCAACTTCAACGGCCTAACATCATCTTTTACATTCATATCTCCATATTCTTGGATCTGTCCACCATAGCCCTTTGCTTCTAACTTCCATTCTATTAACTTCTCCCTATCTTCACTCGGAAACTTCAACGAAGAGTATTCTCCATGAGGATCAATTATTAGCAAAGGAACCCCTTTCTCCATAATCTCTTCTAACAATACTCCTACAGTATAACTTTTTCCGGCCCCAGATTTAGCCAAGACACAAAGATGTTTTGTTAATATTTTCTGAAAATCAATTTTGATGGGAATTTCCTTCCCTTCTAATTTCCCAATAAACCCTCCTTCTGTTTTTAATTCTATAACTTTTTTAATGAAAGAATCTTCTGCTTCTAAAATCTCAGCATTTAACTCAAACGGAGTTCTTATCCCTTTAATCCTTCCATCTAGGTCTTTATATCCAATAACATTACATCTTGCAGTCATCCCCTCTACACTTCTTATTAGCTCCATTACTTGCCCTAATACAAACCCATACTCTGGATGGTTGACTTGAATAAATTGAAACTTCTTAGTTTTAGAACTACTTACTGAGAACTGAAAATTAGTGGTACTTACCTTCCCAACAATTCTACCTAAAATCATACCTTTAAAAGAAAATCCTTGCTTTATTAATTTTTAGTTACTCAAGTTATTATCCTAAGTAAAAACCTAATAATTTCATCCGATACAAAGCAAACCCTAACCACAACACTAGTACCAAATACCACAACCCAAAGAACTTATTCAATGGGAACCAGTCAGAAATCCAATGGTTGACCTTATTGTGCCACTTTCCTTTACTCCAAATTAATAGATTATAAATCAAACAATCCAACAGAATCAAATACCAAACAATCCCTTCTCCGTAGATAACCATCTGGTTACAATTCTTTTAATAAATATAAATCTTTTCTTTTATTTAATTTCCAAAGATTCATAAAATTTTTTCGCAGAAACAAAATAAGGAAGGCCATACCTTTTTGCAACTTCTTTTACAATTTTCCTATAACCAAAAACTGCAATTGGAACAACACTTACCGGTTTATGAAAAATAACTTCATTATACTCAACTAATTTGTGTTTTTGTTTGGATAATTCTTTATGCCCCTTGATTAGTCTAAATTCATTAACTTCCTTCCAAACTTTGTCTAGCGACGGAAATTTTTTTAGCAAACTTTGTATATCTTTAAATACAAATTTTTCAAAACCAGGAATTAATTTATGGTTGTAATACATATGAAGATTTTCCTTTATCCGATAATATTGAACTATTATTTTTTTTGCATCAGATAATAAAACCAAGTCAAAAGGATATAGGAAATCAGGTTTTTGATTTGTTTTGAATATTAATCCTTGTGCACGATAAGTTTTGAGGTAATTTTTATGTAAAAAAGAACAAGCAAGCCTTTTTTCCCGTCCAAAACTTTTTGTATTAAGTTTTAATAATCGGGTCTCTAATATGTTATGTATTGATTGAAAATCTTTCTTTTTCTTTCCATCTAGTGTTTTTAGAACAAAATCCTCTTCAAAAGATTTAGCAAAGAATTGTTCGGCCACCATAACAAAAGAATAACTAATTTAATTTATTAATCTATCGTAATCATACATCTATTATTAATACCAATAACCTTTAAATAAACCACATTCCTCCCAGAACAAGGTGATTAATATGACTAATGCAGAAGATATTGGATTTCATAAAGGGGCATTTGCTACTTTAACAAAAGAAAGAGAAGAACTAATGAGAATTATTCAAATTGTAGAACAATTAATGCAAATGCACATCAAAGAACTAAAAGATTTAGGTGTAGATTTAGCAGCTGAAGCAAAGAAAGCAAAAGCTTCTAATAAAAGTAAACCTATAGAAGAAACATTAAAATAAAAAAGAAATAAAATAAAAAAATAAAAATTTTTTTAACTTTTTTTACCTAAACAATAATCCAATTAAAAACAAGACTACTGCTAGTAAGATTACTAATCCACCGATTAACCAAGCAACATTTCTTACCTTGTCCCAATTATCAGAGACTTCTGCAGGTGCTTCAGTTACAGGTTCATCAACGCTCTCAACTACAACTTCTACTCCAGGTCCTGCATCTTCAGAAAAATCAGTTACAGTGTTCCCAGTTGCAAAGTTATAAATGACTTCTTTGTCTTTATCTCCATCAAGTAAGTCTTCAATCTTATCGATTAATTCATTAACTTCATCTTTCAAGTCATCAAGATCATCTTCTAAGTCGTTATCATCAATTTCTTTATCTAAATCTTTGATATCGTCCTTAAGATCTTTTAAATCATCTTTAAGATCATCTAACTCGTCTTCATAGTCCTCGATGTCATCTTTGTCATTATCATCTACAGCGTCTTCATAATCATACTTCAGATCTTTGTATTCATCTTCATATTCTTCAAAGAGAGCTTCTAATTCAGCAACTTTTTCTTCATCAGTTTTCTCTCCTTCAGGAACATCAGGATCACAAGCATCTCCCACTCCATCTCCATCAGTATCTGTTTGGTTAGGGTTAGCATCTGCAGGACAATTATCTACATCATCATTTACTCCATCTCCATCAGCATCTGGGTCTGCAGCACACATACTTTCATCAAATTCGGTTGTTAGTAAAATATCTAACAAATCATTTGCTTCTGTATGAAATCCTTCAAAATCATGTTGCATGTCATCAAACTGATCAGCTAAAGCATCTTGATCTCCCATTGCATAAAGTTCAGTAGCAAATCCTTCAGCTTTATCTCCATGGATTGTAGCTAAGAAAGCAAACAGATTTAATCCAGTTTCCATCCCTTCAAGAGCTTCTTCTCCGCCTTCACAATAAGCATCGAATATGGTCTCTTCTCCGTTTTCTAAACCGTTGGATAAGACCTCTTTAGCTTCTTGTAATTTGGTTAATTCAGCTTCATAATCTGTAGCTCCACCTTCAGGCAAAACAGTAATTGTGAATTCTACTCCTTCAGAACTTTCACCATCGCTATCTATTGCCACAAATACAACATGGTGGTTTCCTTCTTGTCCTACTTCCGGTGTCCAAATAAACCTATAGAAAAATTTTTCTCCAGGTATGCTTGTAGCTTTATTAAGTTCTGATCCTTTTGGAAGCTCTCCTTGGAACCATAAATCTGCGTTTTCACTATCATCTAGGATTTGGATCCCTATTTGAAGAGTTTCTCCTACTTCAACTTCTTGATCATCAATAGCACCCATTGTTGGAGCATCAGCAAAAACTGTGCCTACCATACTCAACATTAATACAATCAATAAAAATACAGTTGTTAATTTCTTCATTATCATTTTTTAACCTCCACGTGGTTGGTTTTCTACTATATAATGGTACTGTCTTTATAAACCTTTCGCAACTCTCCAGTAACAAACTAAAACATAATATCTTTACTTCGGTGGATTTTAGGCATAAAATTCAAGATTCTTCCTTCTTTATATTTGGCACAACCGATAACATCTTTTTTAACTTTCAACAAAACCCATTTCTTCTCTTCGCCCAAATCTTTATCTAACTCTTCACCCATAAAATATTGCTTAGTTTCTTTATCATTAAGAACCACAACATTCTTTTTAGCTTTCTTACCAATCATCCAAGCCCCTTCCATACTCACCCTCATATCTCCACTTCGAGTAATTTCTAAAAAATAAACTCCTGCCCTATCCATCCGTAACTTATCTAAATCAATTCTAGAAATCTCTTTATTAACAATAAACACTCTGCCTTTTTCATTTTTTAAGTAAGCATAATCTTCTTCCAAAAAACTTCCAAAAGAACTCACTAATTCTACTCTAATCTTTTTAATCTCTCTAGTATTTAAAATCTTCAGTTGCTGCATTCTTAACCAACGCCCCAAACTGGATTGTTCTTCCTTTTCACTTCTGCAATTTCTTTTAGCACTCTTATTTCTACTTCAGATAAGTGTTTTTTCAACTCCTTAAGTTTCTTAAAATCTCTTTCTGGAATATCAGTATACAAAAAATCTCCTTCACTTACTTGTCTTCCCACCGTCACTCCATCCATCGCCATTGCCACCTGTTTTCCTTGATGAGCCAAACTAACATTATCTGTACCTTCTTGCATACTCTTAACCGAAGATACTCCCCTTCCATCAAGAGTCATGATTGGATCTCCACTTTTTATTTGCCCAATCTCAATCTCTGCCCCTACTATCGCCGGATTATTTTGTCTAAATGTATATCCCTTAAGAACTGCAAATTTACAAGGCCTTACTAATTTCCCTAATTCTTTTATTTCAATCTCTTTTTTCAAAGATTCAGTATATTTTTCATAATCTTCAATTGTTTTATAGATTACATTATTATTTATTACTTTCAATCCCTTGATTTTAATCTGTTCCTCAATCTCTCCAGGAACCTTAATATTAAATCCCAAAATAACTCCTTTAAATGGATCCTTCTCTTTCATTGATTCCAAACGAGAAATGTCTTTTTTATTAACATCTCCTAATGATGCAGATGAAATTGGGATCTCTTTCTCCTGTAATAAATTTCTCAATGCCTCCAATCCCCCAATTGTATCAGCTTTAACAATGATTCCCAAACATTCATCACATTCATTAACTACTTCCCCAACTTCTTCTTGCACCTCTGCCTTAGCTAATTCAATCTCTTCTACTTTCCCAGAACAACTTCTTACCGGCATTCCCGCAATTGCCCTATCTAGCCCCGGAGCAGAAACCTTAACTCCAGTAGCTGCAAACACTTCTTTAACATTCTTAAATTTACTTTTCTTCTCCCTCATCTCTGCCAATTCTGCGGGTTCTAATAATGCTCTAACCTTTACAACCAAAGGTTCATCAACCCCCCCAATAATTAAGGTATCATTTACTTTCAAACCACCGTTATAAATAATTAAGTCAAGAGTTGTTCCTAATCCTTTTTCTTCCTTAACTTCTAAAACCGTACCTTTGCAATTTCCGGTTTCTTCTATCTCTAATTTTTTTTCTAAAAACTTCTGAGCCAACCCAGTAAGTACCATTAATAATTCTGGAATTCCTTGCCCAGTTTTAGCAGAGATCGGCACAATTGCTACTTGCTTAGTATAATCAGAAACTCTATCAAATCTTTCTGATTCAAAATCAAACTCTTGTATTTTTCCCACTAACTCATACATCTTTTTCTCAAAATCACCTTGGATCTGATGACTAAGTGAACCAATATTTCCCAGTAATCCTTTACCTGGATCATTACTCCAACCCGGAATTAAATCAACTTTATTTGCTGCAACAATAAATGGAACTTTATTTATTTTTAAAATCTCAATACTTTCAATTGTTTGTGGTTTAAACCCTTCATTAATATCTACAATCAAAATAGCGATATCTGCCAACGAACCCCCTCTTTTCCTCAAAGAGGTAAATGCTGCGTGCCCAGGAGTATCTATAGCCAATAATCCAGGAACAGTTAATTTGTCTTTAAACACATCCATCAAATTTCCACAAATTTTCTTAATAATCTCAATAGGGATAATAGAAACACCTATGGCTTGAGTAATCGCACCAGCTTCTCCTGCAGTAACAGCAGTTCTTCTAATATTATCTAGTAAACTTGTCTTCCCATGATCTACATGTCCGACTACTGTCATCAATACTTTTCTCGTTGCCATCCCTTTCTAGAACCACGTCCCTTTTTTAAATTTTTAGATTTAAAACAAAACAATTCTCAAAAGTTTTTTAACCCCTTTCTACTTCTCAACCAATCAATGAACCTGATCACTGAACAAACAACAAAAATCAAAGCAACTCTTCCTAAAGGAGATCCAAATAAAAAACAAGAAGTATTCTACAATCCTCTGATGAAATCAAACAGAAACATTTCCACCCTTCTAATCAACTCTATCAAAAACAAAAAGATGAATTTCGTCTTTCCTCTTGCTGGCTCTGGAATTAGAGCCTTAAGGTTTCTCAAAGAACTAAAACGAGGAAAAATATCTACCATCCATGTTAATGATCTCAAAGAAAACTTCCCAACTACTTTCAAAGAAAACCTCAAATTAAATAACCTTAACACAAACAAAGTACTCATCCATAATCAAGATGCTGAACTCTTACTCTTAACCCAACACCAAGGGGGTTTCGGTGTTTACTTTGATTACATCGATCTAGATCCTTTTGGCACCCCCAATCCATTTCTCGCCAGTGCAGTAAACAAAATCAAACGTAACGGTATCCTTGCCATAACGGCAACAGATACAGCCGCTCTAACCGGAACATATCCAAAAGTTACCAAAAGAAAATATTGGGCCACCTCTCTAAAGAATTATATAATGCACGAAACTGGCTTAAGAATTCTTATCAGAAAAGTCCAACTCCAAGGAATCCAATTTGATAAAGCCCTCATTCCGATTTTAGCATACCACAAAGATCATTACTTTAGACTTTACTTTCTCTCAGAAAAAGGAAAAGAAAAATGTGATCAACTTCTCAAACAACATCAATATTTCCTTTTCAATCCCAAAACATTAGAATTCAAAACATCTAATTACAATCAAGAATCCGAATTTCAATTCGCTGGCCCTTTATGGACTGGAAAACTAATCAACAAACCATTAATTACTAAAATGGTCAAAAACAATCCCTTTCCAGAAGAACAAAAATTTCTCGAAACTCTCAAAGAAGAATCCAAAATAGACATTACTGGATTTTATGATCTCCATGTTTTATCTAAGAAATTAAAACAAGACCCAAAAAAGAGAGACATCCTCAAAAAAATAAAGGCCTCCCCTACACATTTCTCTCCCACCGGATTCAAAACAAAAAAAAGTATTAAAGAAATAATTAAAATCTTAAAATGACTACAGAAAAAGATTGGAAAAATAAACTAACTAAAGAACAGTATCATGTTCTTAGGGAAAAAGGAACTGAAGCACCATTCACCGGAAAACTTCTTCACAATAAAGAACAAGGAACTTATCAATGTGCAGCTTGTGGTCAAGAATTATTTTCTTCCGAAACAAAATACAACTCCGATTGTGGGTGGCCTAGTTTCTATGAAACTATTAAAACCAAAGTAGAACTTAAAGAAGACAACACACTTGGAATGAAAAGAATCGAAGTGTTGTGCAAAAAATGTGGAAGTCATCTAGGACACCTTTTTGATGATGGTCCTAAGCCAACTGGAAAACGTTATTGTATTAACTCTATCTCATTAAAATTTAAAAAATAAAAAAATTAATTAAAATGTTTTCTAAACACTGGACACACAAAAAACATTACATTAATCAATATTAAGGATACTAATGCGCCCATCCAAGGATTAACCACAGTAACTTCTAACATCCACAGAAAATACCCTAAGAACAAATACAATGCCCCTTCTGAAATTACAACTCCTAGCCAATCTTTAGCAGACCAACAATAAGAACAAGCCACATCTTTACTTACTACTTTTTTTTTAGCCATATACTATCACCTCTTTTTTTTAAACTTCTTTTATTTTAATATTAATTTCTGTCGCACATTTATTTATTATTTTTTTTACCTCAGTAACAAGTTCTTCATCAATATATTCTGGGTCAGAGAAAACTTTTACAAATATCTCTTTTATATCTTTATTTATGAAACTCATAAACCTTCTGCTAGTAGGGGAAATAAAACGATGATACCAGTGTGTATTTGGTGGGTTATACAAAACCCCGACTCGTTTTTCGTGTTTAAGATGAGCATATAACTCTAATTCTCCTTTAGAAAATTTTGAAGCAACTTCCTTTGCAACCTCCCGTACCAATTGAATCATTTTGGCTGTTGGATCTTCTACAGGAAAATTAACTTTCCCTATAACATCAATAATTTCTACCCTTTCCATTTTCTTTCCTCCTAAACTAAATAATATTTATATCATCAATAATCAACAATTATAAAAATAAAAGAAAGAATAATATAAAAACTTAACCCAATGCTAAATCCATCTTAGCAACTTCTGAACTTTGAACACCTTCAAGTTCTCCCATCTTAGCAGCAATCCCATCAAAGTCTGCTCCTTCAACTTCATACATTGCTAATATTAAAACTGCTTTTAAACCAAAAGCTATTGGTTCAATCTTACCTTGCATCTCTCCAATAGAACCAGCTTCTTTAGCGATTGCTAAAGCTTTTTCTTTAATTGGCTCTAAATCCACGTCAACAGATTCAGGCATTAATTTAAATGTAATAATTGCTTTTGCCATATTTTGTACCTCATTAATTTGGGCCGACAAATTCACATTTGTGACAAGTATACTTGGTCCCATTTTTTCTACAGTTATTGCATCTTACTATTTCATGATCTGTACAACCAGGACACTTGAACACAGCGTTGCCTTTATCGTTAGTTATATTTTTTTTACAGGAAATACATTTCTTTTGTTCCATTTTATCATTCAAATCTCCAACTCTTTTATAAAACTTATCTTTACTTTATAGAAACTCTCTGCTCATCCACCTCAAAAACCACATCTAAAAACTTCTCCACCACATAAACATTAGTTTTAGAATGTTTACTGACCTCACGAACTCCCATTGAGGAACCAGGTAACAACGCCATAAACATAATTAATTGGTCAGCTAAATTCCTATCTACTCCGAATCCAGAATCTATCTCTTTAATTAACATCTCTGCCGCCTCCTTTCCAATATCTTCAGAACGCTTCCCTTTTTCAATTAAATCATCTCCTCCCAAAATAGTTTTCCTTTCACCATCCTCACTAAACACGGCCCACAACACTACTTCTCCTCCAACACTTAGAGTTTCAGAATACTCTACTGCAATATCAACCAGACAACTATATTTATTCAATTCCCTTTCCGCAGTCTCTTTTATCCTCTCGCCAACTTTTTTCTCTTCTAATTCACGAGATAAATTAACTCTACCTTTAATCTGCTCTAATTTTCCCGATTCACCCAAAGAAAACTTAGGCACTTCACTCAATTCTTCAAAAGATCCGAACTTAGGGGTTATCTCTAACACTACTTCTCCTCCACCTTTGGGATAATATCCTCTTTTCAAAACCTTTAACTCAATCTTTTCTACAAATCTTCTCAGTTGAGGCAATAAAACATTTTGTAAATAATCTACTGGTGCCTGCCACTTCCCACACGTCCCCCCTTTAACTTTCAAAGTAACTTTTCCTGGAGCAAACATACAAGGTAAAATTAACGCCTGTAAAAACAAACTGATACTTCCGGCCGTACCAATATCGACTTCATAAATCCCTCTCTTCACCTTTCCCGGTTTAAACCATAATTCTTTAGAACCCAATTCAATTTCATTAGTTTCAGCACCACAAATTTCTTTTAATGCTTTAATCGCATGTAAGTGTTGAGCTTTCAATCCCCCACTATCTCCCTTACCTGCCCTAATCTTATCGACCTTAAACTCCTTCCCAGTTAAAGCAGAGAGCGCCAAAGCAACTCTTACTAACGCTCCCCCTCCACTTCCATAAGAACCATCTAATTCAATCATTTTCTTAATTTATATAAAACTCCACTTAACCTCAACATATCATAGCCTGCCTTTCTTAAACTAAGATCTTCAAGTCTAGGTTTTAATAAACCAAAACCCAATTCTGCACCAAGCAATGCCAACCCCTTAGTTCCTTCCTTCTTTCTCTTATTAACTAACCTAACAGTCTCCACAACTTTCAAGGGATTCTTCAAATCCAACAATTGAACAACTTCCCAATACACAGATAATTTTCCCACCATTTTGTTATTTCTCTCAGAAACCTTATCCTTTTTTAATATTTTAGTTTTATTGTGTTTTGAAGTATGGAAATAATTAATAAGTTGTAGGTTTATTGATTTCTATATGGCAGGAACAGAAATAGTGAAAAGAAGTTCAGATCTTGTAGAACCACTTCAAACCTCGGGGGAAAATTATGTTGGCACTTTTACTTTACAACAATCAGTTGGTTGGCCAAGATATAATTTTTATGTTGATGCTGATATGGATGTGTTTCTTACTTTAAAGATTATTGAACCTTCTTTCCCCCATCAAGAAGTATATTTTCGAACTGAAGGATCTGATTTAGTCAATGTTTGTTTAAGAAAAAGAGATTTTGGTTCTAATGGAGGATTTGTTTATTCTGATCCTTCTCCTACAGAAACTACTTATTTAGACCCTGTTTTAAGAACAGCATTTGATCCAAATGTTTCTATTGAAGAAATGATTAATTTACATTGCTTGATGCGTTCCCAAAATTATCGCGCTCACTCCGATGCAATTGACAAATTGATGGATTTAGGCGGAATTGGTAACGGGCGTTAGTTTTTCTTTATTTAAAACAAAAAACTTAATAAATGAACTAGATTCTTTGATATGTGTTGGGGATGTAGTATAAAGGATTCAAGTCCGTACAGCCTGGCTAGAATAGGGGCCTCCAGTAATGGAGAGTTGAGCTTAACTGCGATGAAATAAACTTTCCCTGTGGCAAGCCTTAGATCTGGGAAATGATAAGCAATTGCTTATTGTTCAGAAATTCGAATCCCGGCATCCCCACATATTATTTTTCTATTAGATATTTCAGAAATCCATTTTTGGTATTGTTTGGTTCCATGCAATATGACATCGTAACCAATACAACTTCTTTGGTCTACTTTTTTGTTGATAGTCGCTCTAAAGCCAAATAAAATTAGAGCTTCTTGAATTTGTATAGAAAAGTTATAACATTTTGTGGTTATTTTAACAATGGGATATCTGTACTTTTTATCTCTTTTTATGAAGACACAGCCATCAGTTCTATGTAATCCTCGTAAAAAAGCTTTTAAGTAAATGTCTTTTTCTTTGATTATCTGAGGTATGCTTAAGAAGTCTTTCTTTCCCAACGGTGCTCCGAAATTTTCATGTAAGAAGTAACATAACATTTTGGAGCAAGTATAAAGATGGAGGCCATTATCTTTTACAAATGATTTTAATTCTATGTTGAATAACTGTTGAAACCATAATGTAATATCTTCAATTAATTTATTTTCTTTCACATTGATTGTATAAGTTACAGTATAACTCTTTCTTTTTTTCACATGAATGCATCCATCCCCAAAATGAATTCCTATTAATTCTGCAATCTGTGGCGTTAGTACTCTTGGAATTTTTATTTGGGTACATGCTGTAGTTGTAATTTTTATTTCTGGTTTAATTAATTTCATTTTACATTCACCTCCAATTTTTCATAATATCAATATTGGAGTTTAGAAAAAGAGCACAATTAGCATAATTCATTAAATTTTTTTTAGTTTCTCAAACAAACAAATTTTATTAAGAGTTTTGTGTCAGCTCTTTTTCTCATTTTATCAAGAATAAATGAACTTATATGTCTTGCCAGTACTTGTCTAGTTGTCTAGTGGCTCCCAGTGTCCCCACTTTCCTTTCTCCCAAAACCTATATAAACTAAAAACAACTTATCAGAGAGTTATGTTTCAAAAAAGAGGTTTAAAAAAAGAAGAAAAAGGATTCTTCGCTAATCATAAATTAGCTATCACTTCAACTACCTTAATGGGTACAGTTATTGGTGCTGGAATTCTAGGAATCCCTTATGTTGTTGCCCAGGTAGGTATTCTTTACGGATTCTTACTCATGCTTTTCCTTGGCTTAGCATTTCTCGTCATCAACCTCTTCGTAGGAGAAATTGTTCTTAGAACCAAAGAACAACACCAACTTAGTGGTTACGCAGAAAAATATCTTGGTAAATGGGGAAAAAGAATTATGACTTTCTCTCTTTTAGTAGGTCTTTATGGTGCATTAACCGCATACCTCATCGGAGAAGGAGCTACTCTCTATTCTGTATTTAACTTTGGATCTCCTCTTTTATTCTCTTTAATATTCTTCATAATAACTTTCTTAATTATCTACAAAGGAATTAAAGCCACAGGTAAGGCAGAATTAATTCTTATCTCTCTTTTATTTTTAGTCGTACTTCTTATTGGAATATTCTCTTTCAAACAAATTTCCTTTTCTAACTTAACTCACTCAAACATAACTAAATTATTCATTCCCTATGGTGTGATTCTCTTCGCGTATATGGGTCTCCCTGCAATCCCCGAACTTCAAGAACAATTAGGGAAAGAAAAAAAGAAACTCAAATCTGCAATAATTATTGGTTCAACAATTCCTATTGCATTATACACAATCTTTTCAATCATCGTCATCGGAGTCGTAGGGTTAGGAAATTTCGAACTTCTCGGTTCAAATGATAAGATAGCCACCATTGCTCTGAGCATTTACTCCCAACCAATTCTCGGGATGTTTGCTAATATCTTAGCTGTTCTAGCCATGTTCACTTCATTCCTTACTATTGGGATTGCCCTTTCAGAAATGTTCGAATATGATTACAACTTCTCTAGAAGAATTTCTCTTCTCCTGACTTTCTCTATCCCCTTATTAATTACGCTACTAAAACTCTCTTCTTTTATCATGGTCCTTGGAATTACCGGGGCCATTGCTGGAGGACTAGATGGGATACTTATTGTGTTGATGTATTGGAAAGCCAAATTAAAAGGAAATCGTAAACCAGAATATTCTTTGCCCAAATTAAAATGGTTAGGTATATTTCTTATGGGCCTATTTGCATTAGGGATTATTTATCAAATTTGGACTAATTTCTTTTAAGCCATACTCTTTCTAACATATATTCCTGGATTTGCATATTCTAAGATATATTCCGCAAGATTTATAAATAAACACTCCTCACAAGTGGTATTGAGGTATAACTAACTAACAATGGTAACAAAAAATAAACTGGATTCTATTATACAAAAAGCGACAAGCCTTACTGTAGGAGCTACTGTAGGTACAGTCATTCTTGGCTTTTCAGCATTAGCATATTTTGCCTCTCAAGATAACCAAGAAAGAAAACGTATCCTTGATCAAAAGGATCAACAAATAGCCAGCTCTACCCAATTACTTGAAGAAAAAGAATTAACCATCCATGATTTATACGCTCAATTAGAAGTAGCTGAATTAAATTCGGGATCCAGTAAAGAACAAGATTCAACAGTTTTAGAATTAAACAATCAATTAGAAGAATCCAAATCAACCCTAGAACATCATCAAGAAAAATACCAAAAAGCGAGTGGTTTTATCGATGAAACTTATCTCTATCGTCTTTGTGAAGCTTATGGTTCATATGAATCTGAAGGGACTCTAACTCCTTTACAAAGTGTACTTAACGATTTCAGAAGAAACCTTTCTCATGATTTAATTTTTGTAAAAGGATCAGATATTCTAGAATTACTGGTTCAAGATCACCAAGAATGTCCAGCTTCTAGATATAAAATCCCACCTTTAACCCGAGATTTAACTAAAGAAATTGGAGCCTTAATCGACGAAGGAGATTTATTAGTTTACACTCCAGGTCAAGAAGACAACGCCAAATTAGGAAGAAGAATTCTTACCCATCTTCCAAAAGAGGAATAAAATGAAACTTACAGAAATAATCAAAAACACATTAATCAAGACAACTACTGCAGTATTAACTCCTATCGCTTATGCCTATTTAGTTTTAGGACCAACTCAAGCTTATGCTCAACCAAGAGAAACTCCCGGAATTGAACAACCCGCAGGAGAATCAGACCCTTTCATATATTGTAACGAATTATTGGGAGATAAAAAATCAGAATTTTGTAAAGACGCTAAAATCCTTGATGAAAAACCAGAAGAAAAAACAAGATGGGGAGTAAACCCAAAATGTGCTTCCTCTTATGATAGCGGAATGTGCATGGATAAAGACTTAGTTGATTCTCTTGGTAAAAAAGGATATTCTATTAATTGGGATAATGATTGTCATGATTGGAAAGACTATACTCAAAATGAAGAAGAAGCTTGTCCTGGATTAAAGAAATGTTGCGAACTCCCAAATGCTCCAGAACCAAAAACAGAAGTTAAGGAAGTAATAAAAGAAGTTGAAAAAATACTTTGGCACTGTTCTGAAGATAATAAAGATTACACCTCTAAGAAACAATACGAATCCAAATGTCCAAAACCCAAAAAAGTAGATTGTCCTGCTTGCGAAGAATTTACAATTGAAGGACCTCAAATGCGTTTATACATCGAAGGGGGCGCAGGATTCCAAACAGATTCTGGATGGTATGGGACTACTCTAGCCGGATTAGATCTTGAACTTTTCAAAAAAATACATTTAGGAGTTAGAGGAGGAGCCAATTATGAACAAGATAACCAAAGTAGCACGAGCCCCATAACTAATCCTAGACAATCAACCTCTCCAGATGGAGTAAATCAACATGTAACTCAAACTACAGAAACAAATACAGAAACTCTTGACAACCCATTCTATCAACTAGGCCCAAACCTAAGTTGGGATTTTGTATCTAAAGATTGGGGAAGAATTACTGCTAGGGCCGGAGTAGATTGGATTGCCCGTTATCAAAAATCAGTTGATAATTTTTCTACTGATGTTTGGCATGAAGATTCTCAAGGAACTGTAATTCCTGGAACTCCAGAAACATTCTACAATCAATCACCAAAGAATCCTTCTTTTGAAAGAAAAGATGGAATTTATCCTTATGGTGCAATAGAAGCAGCACTAAACATTAACAAAGGTTTGTTTTTCGTTCAAGCAGCCCTCGAAGGAGGATATGATCAAGGATTAAATCAAGGAAAATTTGACGTCAAATTAGGAGCAGGTATTAGATGGGATCTCTTTAAGAAAGGAGGAAAAAAATAAAATGAAACTGAAACTTAAATTATTCGCAATTTTTATCTTAGTAATAATGCTAGCAAGTGTAATTCCCGCAGCATTATCTGATAATCCTAGTCTTTCAATCGATAGTTATTGGATTAATGGCCAAGATAAAATAACTTTACAAAAAGGCCAAGAAACTAAATTCACAGTTAACGTAGATCTTATGCCTCAAGGAATGAATCTTGAAGTAGATCCAGTTTATATTGAAACAAATATGTTTAAAAAAGGAAAATCCGAAATTTTTCATAATTGGGTAGACCTTCCTAATTGGAAAACAAATTTTCAAGAAGTTTTCACTGTAGATACCTCTTTAGATAAATACACCCCAGGAGAATACATAATTAGTACAATTGTAACTGAAGAAGATAATTCTTACACAGAACAAGAAATCACTTTAACCCTTCTTCCAGCCCAAGGACAAGAAATTCTTGGTTGTACCGATCCAGACGCAGAAAACTTCGAACCAGAAGCTACTGAAAATGATGGCTCTTGCATTTACGAACAGCCTTGCGAAGATAAAGATGACGATGGTGTTTGTGATGAAGATGACATCTGCCCAGATGAACCGGGACCAAAAGAAAATGATGGTTGCCCAGAAGATGATAATGAGAAACCAGAATTTTATGATAATTTAAATGACAAATATATTATAACAGAAACAGAAACCCTTTACTTACCAATTCTTATCGAGGACGAACAAGAGAACTCTTTAGAAGTTGGATACAAAAAATGTTCTGCCTGGGATTTTTTCGAATTATTTTGTACTGTCGAAGATTGGAATCAAGACTATCAATTAGAAGAAACTTCTGAAAACCATTTTATGTTTTCTTGGACTCCGGATTATACTTATGTAAAACACCCAGGAAAAACAAAAAACATAGATTTAATTTTCACTGCTAGTGATGGAGATCTTTCTACTAAAAAAGAAATTAAAATCTTAGTAAAAGACAAAAATCAACTTCCCGAAGTTGACTTTTACAATCTTAACTCTCCTTTTGAAGAAAATAAACCAGTAGCTATCCTTGCTGTTACAGATGATAAGGACACAGAAGATGAACTTACTATTATTAAAACAACTCAACCAATTTGGTTAAATGCAGAAGTGGACGACGGAGATATTATTTTCACTGGAACCCCAGATTGTGACAGTTCTGGTCACCATTCTATTAGTATAACAGTTACTGATGGAATTGATGAAGTTACTGAAAATCATTTCTTCAAGGTAGAAGAAACTTGTGACCTTCCTTGCGAAGACACAGACGAAGACGGAATCTGCGATGTAGATGAAGTACTTGGCTGTACTGACCCAGAAGCAGAAAACTTCAACCCTGAAGCTACTGAAGAAGACAACTCTTGCGAATACCTTTGTCCAGATCATGACAACGATGGAGTTTGCGATGTGGATGAAAAATGGGGATGTACTGACCCAGAAGCTGAAAACTTTAATCCAGATGCAACCGAAGGTGACAACTCTTGTACTTATGAACAACCTTGCGAAGACCATGATAAGGATGGGATTTGCGACCAAGATGAAGTTTTTGGATGTACTAATGAAAATGCCTTAAACTTTGATCCAGAT
>JABHWJ010000005.1 GCA_018657845.1 Candidatus Woesearchaeota archaeon
GAAGAGACTCTGAAATTAAAAGATATCAAGAATATTATGGTTTGAATTATTATGACCATAATAACTATGATTTGGTTGTTGATACAACTGAAATTCCAGTAGAAGAAGTGGCAAAGAAAATAATTAAATTTATCGAGGAAAGAAAATGACAAGCACAATTAAAGAACATGATTTTATTGAAGTGGAATATACTGGAAAATTTCCAGATGGAAAGGTTTTTGATACAACTGACAAAGAACTAGCACAAAAGGAGAGTATTTTTTCTCAAAAAATGAAATATGGGTCTGTAGTCATCTGTGTTGGAGAAGGCAATGTGGTTAAGGGATTAGATACTTTTATTGTAGGAAAAGAAGTAGGTAAGAACTATACCGTTAAACTTGAACCAGAAGCTGCATTTGGTAAGAAAGATTTTAAGAAAATTAAATTAGTACCAATTTCAGAATTTACTAAACAAGGACTTAATCCTCAACCAAGAATGCAGATTGATTTTGATGGAGAGATGGGAACCGTAATCCGAGCTGCTGGTGGAAGAGTCATGGTTAACTTCAACCATCCATTTGCGGGCCGAGAGGTCGAGTATGAAGTTAAGATCAATAAGAAAGTTGAAGAAGTTAAAGAGCAAGTAGAAAGTTACTTGAATATAATGTTTAATTCTTCTAAAGTTAAGGCAGAGGTTACTGGAGATAAAGCTGTTGTGGATATGGGGATGGATGTTCCTGAACCTATGCGGCAGATGTTAAAGGAGAAATTGAATTCTGTTACTAAATTGAAAGAAGTTGAGTTTAAGAAGAAAGTATAGTTCTTTTTTCTCTTATTTTCTACAGTGCAATAAAACTTATATAGGGATTCCGTTTCTAGAATTTAAAAAGGGCGAGGGTAATAAAAATGGACACTTATGTTAATGATAATAATGAGGGTAGAGAGAGAAATTCTTTCAATGATGAAAGAAGAGAGAATAATTTTGGGCAGCAACGGGCTCCTCCACGAGAAGAGGTAAGAAGGGAAGAAGTTAAGATCGAGCCACCCACTAAGCAAGAAATTAAAGCAGAACCAGCCAGAAGGCCAGGTAATGAAGACATTGATGCTGAGTTGGAAGAGATTCTAGCAAACCAAGCTACAAGAATTAAGGTAATTGGTTGTGGTGGTGGAGGAAATAACACTCTTAATAGGATTTCTGCAGTGGGAGTTAAAGGAGTTCAAACTATTGCTATCAACACCGATGCGCAAGATTTATTGTACACTAATTGTGATAAGAAATTATTAATTGGGAGAGAGTTGACCAAAGGTTTAGGTGCAGGTTCAAATCCGAAAGTTGGAGAGGAAGCTGCTAAAGAAAGTGAAGGCGAGTTGAAGAAATTGTTAGAAGGTTCTGATATGGTGTTTATTACCTGTGGTTTAGGTGGAGGAACCGGAACTGGGAGTGCTCCAGTTATGGCCCAAGTAGCTAAGAAATTGGGAATCTTGGCAGTAGGAATTGTCACACTTCCTTTCCAAATGGAAGGTAATCGAAGATATGAAAATGCAATGATTGGTTTAGAGAAATTAGAACAGACCATTAACACCTTGATCGTTATCCCTAATGAAAAATTATTAGATTTGGCTCCAAATTTACCTTTACATACTGCATTTAAAGTTGCGGATGAGATTTTGACTAACGCAGTTAAAGGAATTGCAGAACTTGTAACTAGGGCAGGATTAGTTAACTTAGATTTTGCTGATATCAAGGCAGTGATGAGTGAAGGTGGAGTTGCTTTGATTGGTGTAGGTGAAAGTGATACTGAAGACCGAGCTTTAGAATCTGTACAAAAAGCAATTGAAAATCCGTTGATTGATGTAGATATTAGTAATGCTACCGGGGCTTTGATTAACATTGCTGGTGGAGAAAATCTTACTCTAAGTGAATCTAAGCAAATTGTAGAAACTGTGGCCGAGAAATTAGATGAGAATGCCCGGATAATTTGGGGAGCACAGATTTACAAAGATTTGGATAAAACTATTAGGACAATGGTTATTGTAACTGGAGTTAAGTCTGAACAGATTTTTGGACCAGAGAGAAGTTTAGGAGAAGGTAAGAGAAAAGAAATCGAACGGGAGTTAGGAATCGAGTTTGTTAATTAATTTTTAGCAGGGGAAATGTTCTTAAACCCCTTTATATTTTCTTTAATTATAAATGAAAGAGATCTATCAGAAGATTTGGGAACTAGCAAAACCTTATTATGAAAAAGGTCGTCCTATGGATGTTGATCACATTGAATGGATGATAGAAGATGCTTTATTGGTTTGTCAGAAAGAAAACCTGGAGGATTCTTTGTTATTGCCCTTGGTGATATTACATGATGTGGGGTATGCCGAAGTTCCTAAAGATAATCCTTATAATTTGGATTTGAGAAAAGCACATATGGATGCTGGAGCAAAAATTGCTAAAAAAATTTTGGAAAAGGTTGATTATCCTGCAAATAAGGTAGAGAAAATAGTTTATTATGTTTCTGTTCATGATAATTGGGCATTGGGAGATAAATCTGTTTATGAAAATAATCCAATCTTGGCTGTTTTTAGTGAACTAGACTTTATTTGGATGGCTACACCAAAAGGCTTTGCTGCAATTATGGAAATGTTGAATAAAAATAAGCAAGAAATGTTTGAATATGTAAGATCTCGCCCCGAAGAAGAGAAGATCTTGTTTTCAACAAAAACTACTAAAAGATTGTATGAATCTTACTTAAATGGTAGAAAAAAAGAATTAAATTGAGAATCTTTTTTTCTCTTCAGAAACATTTATAAATAGAACAACAGTTTTTGAGCTAGATGGAATTCAAAGAGAGTAAAGCCAAGAAATTGAAGCGATTTTTGAAAGAAACCCATCGAGTGATTAAATTAACAAAGAAGCCGTCGAAGCAAGAGTGGTTGACAGCTACCAAAATCACTGGACTGGGAACCGCAGTTATTGGAGCACTTGGATTCGTAATCTTTATAATTAAACAATTAATATTTAATTAAATAAAATGGTCGAAACACATATTTTTGCAGTAAGAACCGCAGCTAACCGAGAAGATCAGGTAGCAGACTTTTTATCTTCTAAGATTAGAAGAGAAACTAAATTAGAAGTTTATTCCATAGTAAAACCTCATGGAATGAGGGGATATATTTTTATGGAAGCCGGATCTAGAGAAGATGCTGAATCTGCTATTAAAGGTGTTCCTTACGCCAGAGGCTTGTTACCTAGTGAGATCCCTTATCCAGAGATTGAACACATGTTAGAGCAAGTTAGGGTAGAGATGAACATTAAGAAAGGAGATATTGTGGAGCTTATCAGTGGTCCATTTAAAAGAGAAAATGCTAAGGTTATTAGGGTTAACAAGCAGAAAGAAGATATTGTTGTAGAATTGTTAGAAGCTGCAGTGCCTATACCCATAACTGTTAAAATGGATGCTGTAAAAGTTATCCGAAGAGAAGAAGAATAATTTTATATATTCTTTCTTGTTTATTTTTCTAAATGAAAGCGAACTACCAATATTTAGAGCATACTGCTGATGTGTTGTTTGAAGCGGAAGCTCCTTCTTTGGGAGAGTTGTTTGAGCAATGTGGATTGGCTGTTGAAGAAGCCCAAGTAGAGTTGAAAGGGTTTGGAACCGATAAGCAGAAGAAGATTAAAGGAAAGAATTCTAAATTAGAATATTTACTATTTGATTTTTTGGATGATTTATTGTTCTTTAAAGATTCTGAACAAATGATTTTTTCTAAATTTGATTGTAAAATTGAGGAGAAAGAAGGGAAGTTTGTTTTAGAGTGTGTGGCTTATGGAGAAAAAATTGATCCTGAAAAACATGAACAGAAAGTTGATGCAAAGGCAATAACTATGCATATGTTTGAAGTAAAAAAAGTCGAAGGTGGTTGGAAAGCCAAGGTTTTAGTAGATATTTAAAAATAATTTCTTAAGAATAAATATATAAACTCCAATTTCTTTCTTTTTATAATGCAACATGCCCATTTTCATTTGCACAAAAGGAAGAGAAAACATCAAAAGTTAGAAAATTTTCCACATCCAAATAAAGGAGTTAGGTTGTTGGACAAATTTATTCTGGTTATTGCTTTGTTGGGGCCAGTGATGAATGTTCCTCAAGTATTCAAAATATTTTATTACCAGAATCCTTCGGGAGTTTCTGCATTGACTTTTACTTTATTGGCGGTGTTGAACATTCCTTGGTTAGCATATGGTTTTGTTCATAAAGAAAAGCCAATAATTCTTTCTTCGGCATTGTGGTTGATTACTAATTTAATAATTGTGTCTGGAGTCTTGGTGTATAGTTAAAATGAAAACAATTTATGATTTGGCAGAGGAGATTCGTCGTTGTACTGCTTGTCCGTTGTGGAAAGGGAGGACGTTAGCAGTTCCCGGTGAAGGGAAAGGAAAGATTATGTTTGTTGGAGAGGCTCCCACTGTTGAGGAAGATAGGCAAGGATTGCCTTTTGTTGGTAAAAGTGGAAAATTCTTGGATGAGATGTTAGAAATTGCTGGTTTGAAAAGAGAAGATGTTTTTTTCACTGGGATTGTGAAATGTCATCCACCTGAGAATCGCAGGCCAAGTATTGAAGAAGTGAAAACCTGTAAAGAGAAGTGGTTAGAAAAACAAATTGAAGTTTTGAAGCCAAAATTGGTTGTGATTTTAGGGAGAGTTGCTCTGAAGGGGTTGTTAGGCCAGGGGAATTTGAAAGAGATTCATGGAAATGTTATTACAGAAAAAGGTTTGAAATTTTTTATTGCATATCATCCAGCTGAGGGAATGAGATTTCCTGTTATTAAGAAGAAAATGGAAATTGATTTTAAGAAAGTAAGAAAATTAATTTAAGAAACGTTTTTATAGTGTTCTTGATTATTTATCAGAATGAAAACTAAAATTTTATTTGGATTCTTAATCTTAGCTACACTAGTATTATCTGGTTGTGGTGGAGAGACAGATAAAAGTGTTTGTGTAAGTAACGAGGAATGTACTTTTTATGAACTCTATGACTGTGTGTATGCTATAAACAAAGATTCACCTAAGGCGGAACAAAAAATTGAACAGGGACCTCCAAGTATGGCTGCTAATTGTTTGGGCGAAGATTACTTTGATTTTGATTGTGCAGAGAATAAGTGTGCAAAAGTGGAGAAGTGTGAATTAGTTTGTGATTTGGAAGAATACCAAGATATAGAAGAGTGTCCAGCAACATCACAAGCATGTAACTTGTTCAAGAAGTGTGGATGTTAATTTTTTTTCTTTATTTTTTTATTAGAAGTAAAAAGAAATAAAAAAAATTAATTAAAAAGATTCTTCAAAGTTTCTACGAAACCAGTAACTGCTCCTCCAGTGATTGCATTTCCAGAAGATTCTTCTTGCTCAGGTTCTGGCTCTGGTTCCGGTTCGGGCTCGGGTGTGGGCTCAGGTTCTGGAGTTGGTTCTGGTTCTTCCTCCGTTTCCGTGTCTTCTTGAGTTTCTGGTTCTTCTGTTCCAGAATCGCTGCCCGAATCTTCTTCAGAGGATGGTGGTCCATTTTCTCCATAGCCTAGACAGACGCAATTACCACTTACACAATCCGTGTTTTGGTCACCACATTCTTGATGACAACCATCTTTACATTCAGACTCTTCTTGTTCTTCTGGTTGTTCTGGTTGTTCTGGTTGTTTGCCTTCGTAATAACATTCGCATTGGCCATTTATACAATCAGTACTACTGGAACCCGGACATTTCGCACTACAATCTCCACAACTGCCTCCATCTGGGAAGCATTGACCATACTCACAATGATAACCTTGTTCACAGTCTATTGCACCACAACCCACATTAGAATCTGAAGTACACTTACAATTGTAACCATCATCATCACATATATGGAGTTCGTCTGGGGCACAATTTCCTTTTGATTCTCCCTCCATTCCTTCTTGGATTTTCTTACATTCATCCCAGTCTCTTCTTCCAGAACCATCTAAACCTGCATCTAGACATTCTTGGGGGGCTTCTGCTTTAAACTGAATCTTCTTACATTTTTTCCAGTCATCTCTTCCCTCGCCAGTTAAACCCGCAGCTAAACAATCTGGGTGGGCTTCTAATTGAAAGTTGATGGCGTCACATTTTTTCCAGTCATCCTTGCCAGTTCCGTCAAGGCCAGCATCTATGCATTCTTTAGGAGAATCTAATTGGAATTTTATTGCATCACATTTTTTCCAGTCATCTCTTTGTTCTCCAGTGATACCTGCGTCAATACATTCTTGAGGGGCATCTAATTTGAAACGGATGATTGCACACTTTTTCCAATCATCTCTTCCAGCACCAGTTAATCCTGAATCCAAACATTCTTGAGGAGAATCTAATTTAAACATAAGCTTATCACATTCTCGGAAACTTTTAAGTCCTGCATCAATACATTCTTGAGGTGCATCTGACTTAAACATTATCTGTTCACAAGCTTTTCTAGAATCACGTTCATTATTAATATCGATTTTCCCTGCTTCTAACGCTTTAACGCAAGGTTCGGGGGCATTGAGTTTAAACATAACCTTTGAACATTCCTCTTTACTTGTTGCTCCAACTTCAACACATTCTTGAGGAGTATGTAAATCATGTTTTGAATCATCATAACGATCTTCTAAACTCATCATGACTTCTTGTAAATAATCTGGAAGTAATTTGATTGGATCTTCTATTTGTTCCATTAGCTCACAAGCTTCTTCATCTCCAGAATCACATTTTGCAACTAAAGGGGCAAATTCGCTACACTTTTCAGCAAATGGTTTTACAGAAATGTCTTCGCATCTACATGTGTTTGGATCTTCGAGACATTCAGACATGATTTCAAAGAATTCTTTGGCTTCTACTTCTTGTTCTGTAGTAAGTTCTTGATCTAATTCTCTTTTCCATTTTGGAGAATCATCATCAGAAGTACATACCTTGGAGTATTCTAAAGGATCTAAATCAGATAGGGCTTCACATAATTGTTTGATTTTATTAGAAATCTTTGCTGCTAAAGCGATCTTATCTTCAGTTTTAATATTTTCATCGAAAGAATCTTTGACGTCATCCCATTCATCTCCTTCAATTTCGGATTCGAATGATTTTAATAGTTCTTTAGTAGCCTTACTACTTTCTCTTACTCTCTGGTCTAATTCGGGAGTAACTTCCTTCTGTAAAATTTTGTTATATTTCTCTACTCTTTCAAGAGCTTTTTCTACAGCTTCATTATCTCCGGATTCAATCATTTCTTTGATTTCTAATAGTTTTTCTTCTTTATATTCTAATGCAGTTTCTGGATTATCTCCCACTAAAATATTTTCTAATAAATTTTCTATAAAATAAAGGGCACTATCTGGAGTCATTCCTGCGTCTCCTTTTATTTCAACTTCACCTATCCCTTCATAGATATCTTCTTCTGCAATCTCTGCAAATTCTTTTTCATATAAATCTTCTTTAAAATCTTCTTCTCCGATATTATTATCTTCTTGGGCAGAAACAACTACCAACAATAACATTAGGATTAATAATATAGAACTTACTTTTTTCATTTGTATGCACCTCGCTTAAGCATAATTTGATTAATAAGGGCCTGGGCTTATTTAAAGTTTCTCTTAAATAGGGTGTGGCGTATTGTTAAAATATTATAAAGTTACAAATTCTGTTTTGATTTGTTTCATTGAAGTTAAACTTTTGAGGTTTGTGATTCCTTTTCTAGAAATTACATTTTTAATAAAGTTATAATATTCATCAATGTCTTTAGTTCTTACTTTTAAGATCATCTCCCAATCTCCAGTAATGATATCAACACTTTCTATCTCTGGATGTTTAGCCAATTCTTCGCTAATCCTCTCTGGATTTCCGTACTCATCGGGAGATAGATTGATTAAAACATAGGTGCAGAAACCTTCTCCAATTTTCTTATAATCAAATACTGCCTTGTAAGTCCTGATTGCTTTTTCTTTCTCTAATTTTTTGATGTTATAATGTATTGTTGTTGAAGGTTGTTTTATTTTCTTAGCTATCCTCGCTATTTGTGGAGTGCAATATCCTTCCTTGAATAATTTGATTAATTTTGGAGTTATATTTTTCATAAAGTTGTAGATTATTCAATAATATATAAATTTTCTGTATATTATTGGAATATTGTCCCATCATATTATTATTGTTGTTTATGTATTCAGATGTTACGAGATGAGGTAAATGAAAAAAATGGAAAATTTGGAAGAAAGATTGGGAAATTTAAATGAGATAGAAGAAATATCTAAAACTATTGGTATTGCGGGCTACATCCGAGAAAATGAAATGGTTCAAAAATATATTTTATTTAGAAGATTTCCTCAACTTTTAGGTGTTAATACGGTCCTTGAAGGTGCGAAAAAATTACACTCTATGTCTAATGATTTTCAAGAAGTTAGTCTTTTTAGAGAATTATTGGAATATTGGTATACTGGGAAAGAAATTGAAGAACATAAAGTGACCAATTATGAAATGCCTTTGTGCTTCGATGCAAAAGTCACTCAAAAATTTTACCAAGAAAGATTTGATCTTGATAAAGCTGAAGTATTAGGTAAACTAGGAAAATTTGATGAGTCTTTGGAATTATTGCAGCCGTTTTACGATGGAAAAGGAGAAGAAGACATTTATGATTCTAGAGAGGGACTTTCTCAAGAACCAAGAGCCCGCAAAATTGCGGTTGGTGCCCTATTGGGGATGGAGAATTTTGATGACGCATTAAAAGTAGCAAGAAGTTGTCCCCAAGGATTATTTAATGGTACGAATGCTTATATTTTACAACGGAATGTCTTAGAAGC
>JABHWJ010000036.1 GCA_018657845.1 Candidatus Woesearchaeota archaeon
ATTATTGACAGAACCACCACCGCCACCGGCACCAGCAGGACTATATTTTCCCCCCCACCACCAGAGTAACCGCCACCGCCACCGCCACCAGCATAAGAACCTGCTCCACCACCAAACCCTCCATTTTTCCCAGATGAATCAGAACTAACAATGTCATCATTACCACCATATGACCAACCTCCTAATCCTCCATCTAAAAAGCGAGTACCGGGTTTTCCATAAGAGCCGGTTAAACCACTAGTAACCCATCCAGCCCCGCCACCACCATAACTTACACTTTGGCCACCGCCACCATTTGTTCCACCAGTACCACCAGTACCGACATTATTTCCAGTATTTCCATTAACCCCTGTAGTTTCATTAGTTGCATGTGAACGAACAGTACTATCTCCTGATCCTCCGCCTCCTCCGGCAATAATTAAAGGATCATTATCAGAATCAACTACGAATGTTCCTCCGCCTCCTCCAGCACTACCATAACTTCCAGAAGATTGTGTGTTTTCTATTCCTTCTTGTCCAACTAATATTTGGATTACATCCCCTTCTGTTAAACTGAATGTTCCAATTATTTGCGCACCCAATCCACCTTCAGTAGTGTGTTTTTTACCACCTTGAGCACCAGCAATTTCAATAGTATAAGTTCCTGTTTCTGGCACAGTCCAATTTTGAATTCCGCCACTAACAGTTACAAGATCAGCAAGTGTAGTTCCAGTATAATTCGTATCACAATCCCCTTGAGAAGGTCCAGCATACCCTATCTTTCCACAAGTTGTAAAATTATAAATGGTCCCACTAGCAGGATCTAAACTAACATTAATCTCCCCACAATTAACATTACTACAACTAACTGTTGTTGAAACTGTAAAAGTTTCGTTTGCAGTAACATTAATTCCTTGACTAAGAGTAGATGGACTAGGTGAAACCATTGTCAAACCAATAATTGGAATTTTGTTAAAAGCTACAGATCTAGTATACACTAAATTGTTACTATCATTACAATAAACAACCCATGTATTTGAACCCGCTGTACTAATAATATTTGTGAAATTAGTTCCAGCTGAAGATTTCGTTGAATTTGTCGCCCCAGCATCGGTACTATACCAACAAGAACCCAAATTATAATCTGAATCCAAAGTATAATTTAATTCACTTACATTAGTAATATAATCAGTGCTACCAATAGGATAATCAATAGTAATTGGACTAACACTAAAGTTTACAATAGTAACATTCCAACGACTAGTGATATTATTAATATCCATATCTGAAGTCCAATTTGCATAAACAAAAAACTCGTGAGTTGTGTTTAAAGTGCCAGTAGCATTTACTGTCCAAGTGACTATTTCTGATTCGCCATCGTTCAAAGAAACATTGTAAGGGTTATTTGTAGTTGTATAAAATGGGGTTGCTGAAGTGTTTGTTGTAATTAATCCAGATTTATCCGCATCAGCAGAAATAACTGTAAAATTAACATCGTCATTATCTGAGTATGTTGTATCAAAACAAGTATCTGTTGCACCATCATTTGGATACGCGTTGTAACCTATAGAACATCTTGCATATTGTTCTCCTAAATCTCCACTAATGTTTACTTGTACAGAATAATTACCATCAGTACAAGCATTATCTTGGTTCCAAAGTTTAGTCCAAGTGCCGTTATAATACATAATTGCAATGTCATTTAAATTTGAACTAGAATAACAATCATAAGTACAAGTTATATTAATCGTATCGCCAATTGCGACAGTAGTAGCGTCAACGTAAACCTCATCTACTTCAAAACCAGATCCATAATATGAACCTGCAGAACAACCATCATAACTATAGTCGCCTACTCCTGGATCAGGACCTTCACAACTTGACCCCCAAACACCCGAACAAGTTCTTTCAGTTCTATCTGTTTCGGGATCTAAACTAACATTAATTTCTCCACAATTAACGTTATCGCAACTTACATTAACCGAAACGAAGAAAGTTTCATTCTGAGTAACATTGGCATCTCCAGTAGGTATAATCATAGTTAAACCAATCAAAGGAACTTTGCTGAAAGTTACAGTTTTACTATGATATACTCCCAAAGTGTCATTACAATAAACTACCCAAGTGTTTGATCCAGCTGAGCTAGATATACTACTGAAATTTACTCCCGGAGAAACTAAACTAGAATTTGTTACGCCATTATCGGCACTATACCAACATTGATCTAAAGTGTAATCTGAAGAGAGAGTATAATTAAGTTCACTTACATTAACAATCTTATTTCCACTGGTGGGATAATCAATAGTAATCTGACTAACACTAAAATCAACAATAGTTACATTCCAAATACTTGTTTTGTTGTTAACATCTGTATCTGAAGTCCAATTGGCAAATGTAAAAAACTCATGAGTTGTATTTACTGTACCAGTGGCATTAACGTACCATTTGATTATTTCTGATTCTCCAACATTTAACGAAACGTTGAAAGGATTTTTTGAGGTTGTATAATATGGGGTTGCTGAACTATTATTAGTTATTAAACCTGACTTTGAAGTAGCTGTAGTAGTTATTGTAACATAACCGTGACCACTATTTAATCCAGAAGTATTGTTTTGGTTAGTTCCATCATTGTAAGAACCACCACCACCACCACCTGGATCGCCGCTACCAGTAGCACCTCCTCCAGAATATCCTCCTCCTCCTCCTCCTCCTTCAGAGTCAGTAGAAGTACTATGCTCAGCTCCTCCTCCACCAAAACCACCATCAACATCATCATTATCTCCACCATAACCATTACCTGTAGAAATGTTTGTACCTCCTTTTGTTCCACCAGTAGCATCTGTTAACCATCCTGCTCCAGCACCTGGCTGACCATCACTTGAAACAGCAGTTCCACCGCTGCCGTCAGTACCACCTGCACCCCCAGAAGTAACTCCTGAAGTTAAAGTAGTTGCATCTTTCCCATCATAAGTAGGAGTAGAACCATCACCTGAACCTCCTCCTCCACCAGCAACTATTAAAGGCAGAGTTATACTAGTTGGATCCCAAACAAAAGATCCTCCTCCTCCTCCCCCTCCACCATCAGATAATCCTTGTTGTCCAACAAGAATGGAAATAACTTGACCTTTAGTTAAGGAAAAGTCCCCTTTCATTATAGCTCCTTTACCACCAACAGAAGACCCATCAGTCCCACTTCCCCCTTCAGCACCGGCTACTTCAATAGCATAAGTTCCCGTAGCAGGGGCAGTAAAATTTTGAACCCCACCATCTACTGTTACAAGACCATCTAAAGTTGTACTTGTATAATTAGTATCACAATTAGCTTGAGAAGGACCGGTTCTTCCAGTAGCACTACAAGTAGTAAAATTATAAGCTGTTGTCGCAGCTGGATCTAAACTAACATTTATTTCTCCACAATCAACATTACTACAACTAACATTAGCTAGAACATTAAACATTTCATGTAAAGTTACATTCATCCCTTGAGTTTGAACACTTGCACTAGGATAAATCACTTCCAGACTTATTCTAGGAACTTTACTAAAAGTTACAGAACCACTCCCTATCAAGCTATTATTATCATTACAATAAATGGTCCAAGCGTTTGAACCAGTAGCACTATTAAGACTGCTAAAATTTACTCCTGCAGAAACATTGCTTGAATTTGTTGCCCCGTTATCTGTACTATACCAACACTTATCTAAAACTTGTGTCAATGGATCACCACTAACACTATAATTTAATTCACTGACATTAGTTACATAATTGGTTCCCGAAACTGGATAAGTTATACTCACAGAAGGATCATAGATACCAACAGTATAATTAACAATAGTAACATTCCAAGGGGAAATTTCATCACTAATAGACATATCTGAAGTCCTGTTTGCATAAACAGAAAATCCATTAGTTGTGTTTACATCCCCAGTAGCATTAATTGTCCAAGTGATTGTTCCTGAACCTCCATTAGTTAAAGTTACATTTAAAGGGTTTGATGTTGTAACGTTATAAGCGGTAGAATTACTAGTGTTTAATGTTACATTAATTTCTCCACAATTATTATTTGAACAACTAACAGTTGCAGAAACTGTAAATGTTTTATTTGCAGTTACATTTACGCCTTGACTAATAGAAGCTGCAGTTGGAGTTATTAAAGTTAAACCTACACTTGGAACTGAACTGTTAAAAGTTACAGTATCAGAACCAAAATTTCCAGAACTATCGTTACAATAAACAGCCCAATTATTATCACCATCAGAACTACTCAACTCAGTGAAATCAGTACCTGCATTAGAAGTGCTAGAATTAGTAGCTCCGCTATCAACCGAATACCAGCAACTACCACCACTATCTAAGTCTGTATAGGTATAGTTTAATTCAGTCACATTAACATCATAAACTGTTACAACAGGATAATCAATCGCAACACCTGGAGCAGTGGTGTCAATAATAGTAATATTAAAACGTGATGTTTCGTTAGTAATGCTAGTATCATTAGTTTGATTGGCATAAACAAAAAACTCGTAAGGAGTATTTTTTGTCCCAGTAGCATTTACCCACCAAGTAATTGTTTCTGATTCTCCTGCATTTAAAGAAATGTTATAAGGATTAGTTCCGTTTGTATAAAATGGGGTTTCTGAAGTATTTGTTGAAACTAAACCATTTTTTGCTGAAGCACTAGAAGAGATAAAAACGTAACCATCTCCGGTGTTCAACCCACTATCAACAACATTTGTAGCCAACGTAGAATTATAAAAATTTCCTCCCCCTCCACCTGCTCCAGTTCTAGGTGCTCCTCCTCCTCCACCAGAATATCCTCCAGCTCCACCTCCATCAGCTTCAAAACCAGTATTCAAATATGCCCCTGCACCTCCTCCAAAACCACCTGGAATTTGGTTTGTTGCACCACTCAGAACATTTGCACCTCCAGCTCCACCCGATACAAAAGCAGTTCCACCAAAACTTCCTTGAGAAGTTTTTGAACCATCTCCATAAAATCCAGCCCCACTTCCGCCACCCCAGGCTTCAGTAGTAACTGTACCTCCATTACCATTTGTTCCCCCTAATCCCGCAGGACCAAAACTACTAGGTGTAGCAATCCCATCGGTTCCACTTTGATTATCATAATCATTAGCATCAGAACCATTTACATAATTGTCCCAAGATCCATCCCCATCTCCTACGCCCCCCCCACCACCAGAAACAATTAACGGAGAATTGGTCTCATTAATTACAACAAATGTTCCTCCTCCTCCTCCTCCGACAAACATGGTTGTTGAATAATTAGCATGACCACCTTCCTGACCAACAAGGATCTTAAGAACTTGGTCTTTTGTAAGAGAAACAGTAGTATTGATTATTCTTCCTCTTCCACCATTAGCCCTCTTACCATCTCCTCCAGAAGCACCAGCAGTAACAAAGTTATACTCTCCTGTAGCAGGAACAGTCCAATATTGAATTCCACTTATAATCGTAACTTCTCCAGCTAAACTTGTTCCAGTATAACTAGTATCACAATTTCCTTGCGAAGGTCCTGAAACACCACTTGCACCACAGGTAGTAAAATTATAGGTAGTTGTGGGATCTAAACTAACATTAATCTCACCACAATTACTACCAGAACAAGTTACATTCACAGTCATATTAAAGAAAGTATGTTGTGAAACATTGAGATTTGAAGTAGGATAAATCCAATTTAACAAAATATTAGAATCAACACCCAGTATTGAATAATCTGATTCAAAAAGATCTATTACTGCCAAAGAAACATTAGTATTATTTTCTTCCTCAGAGTTAGAGTCAATTGCGGTTTCATTAATTGTAAAATTTGTATCATTAACAATTTCTTCAGTCTCATTAACCAGTTGTTCTATTTCAGTGATATTATTTATTTCTTCAATTGATAATTCAATAGTTTCATTTTCCTCTAAAATTTCAACTTCACCAATAGTTCCATTCTCTTCTATAATCTCCACTTCCTCAACCACTGGAAGTATCACCAAAGAACTATTTGTTTCATTTGAATTCTCAAATAACATACCTTCATTAATTTCCGTTAAATTTTCAAAAGTATTATTCACAGTAACATTCCCTAAAGAATAATTCACACTCAATTCAATAGTTTCATTAACAGAAACATTTTCCTCAGAAACAACAGCCCCTGTAATTCCCTCATTAATCAAGAAAAAACCGCCAACTAAAACTAATAGCGCAACAACTAAGAAAACACCTTCCCTTCCCCTTTTTTCTTTACTATTCATCCTTTCCAATAATGTAGCTTCGCCTTACCAATTGGACGAACCCTAATCTTCCCTTCTCCTTTCAATTCCGCCAACACAACAGGTACAGTATTTCTAGAAATCTTCAATGCCCTAGCTATCTCTATAATAGTTAAACCATCTGTATTCTTTTTCAAAAGACTAACTACTTGCTCTTTTTTATCCATATGCGCTAACGCAATGCATTAACGCACTAGCATTTATAAAACTTACGTTAAGAATATTATTTAAAAAAATAATAAAATTAACAATATTGCTAAGAAAAAATAAAAACTATCCAATTCAAAGATAACTGCTTAAATCACTCATCCCTTCTAATAAACTTTTTTCTTGATCACTCATTTCTTGCTTTTCAGGTCCATCAGAATTCAAATAAGCCCTAATGTTCTCATAATTGCTCATCAAATGACTGTACAGTTGAGGAATTGCACTTTCAGTCGGCCCAACCCCTACTTTTTTTTGGAAATCTCCTTCAAACCTAGTTACAAAAGAATCTAAAAACTCTCTTGAAAAATAAGTATAAGAAACAACTGGTTTTAACAATTCGCTAGTAGTTTTTGTTGGTAGTGTTGCCATACATTCTCAAGGCCAAATTAATTTATATAATTTATGTAACTCCCGAAAAAAAAGAACCTACCACTCTCTATTCTACAGTTAATAATGAAAAAAACAACAAAAAAAAATAGTTTAGAATATAGTTTTTATTTTTTATTTTTTATTTTTTATTCTTATTCATTAGCTAAAGCAACACTGATAGCTTTTGGTCCACGATCTCCCTCAGCAACTTCGAAGGTAACTGAATCGTTTTCTCTTAAAACAACTCCTTCTCCAATGTCACTTTGATGGACGAAGTATTCGTTTCCATCATCGGCAGCTATGAAACCAAATCCTTTAGCTTGGTTAAAGAACTTAACTTTTCCGTTCATTTTTTATTTCTCCACTAAGAACTCATTTCTTAGGTTTTTCTTTTGCCAGTTTCTTTTGGCAAGCTTCACAATAGATGGTCCTAGCTTCTTTTTTATCAACTACAAATCTCTTTTTGCACATTCTGCAGTATTTCACTAGTTTGTATTCAACCATCTATTACTTTAAAAAACTCCCTCATTTATAAAACCTACCTCTAAAAAAACTTATTTTCTCTTTCTAATTTTAATCATATCGCCTAAAGTTACTTCTCCACTTTTACTCTTCTTAAATAAGCCATCCAAATCTTCTTTAGAATTATTAACTTTCTCTACCAAATTAACGCCCAATATCCGTTCTAGTTTCCTAGCTATGCTTAATCTAGGAGCCATACTCCCATTCTCCCACTTTTGCACTAAACTCTCTTTTTCATTTATTTTCTTAGAAAAATCTTCTTGCTTCATCTCTCCCCTAGCTCTCCGCAACCTAACTGCAAAATCACTAACCAGTCCTTCTTCCACCTCTGTTTTAACTAAGTTAATTCTACGCTGTGGCAACCTTACTCCCTTACCTATCTCTCTCTTCACTATTTTCCCATAACCCGCACAAACCTTACAAACAGTCATCACTGCCCCTTCCACATTAGCATTAACTAAGAAATCTTCCCTGCCACACATCTCACAAACTGCCATTTTAAATAATAAAACCTTTCCAATTTTTATAATTTTCCCTAAACAATACACCTAAAACAGTACTTACTTTCGCCACAAACCAGTCATAAAACCGACGTTAAAGATGAACTTCTCTCCAAAAATTATATAAACAAAGTCTCTTGAAAATATTATATGGGGGCGCTCTGGATTACTTTTGTAGTTACTTTCTTAGTTACACTTTACATTACTCCTTACTGGATTAAAAAAGCCCACTTTGCAAACCTTGTTGGAAAAGATATCCATAAAACAAAACCAACCAAAGTAGCAGAAATGGGTGGAATTACAGTGATCTTAGGTTTCATTTCAGGAATTCTTGTTTACATCGCCACTAGAATATTCTTCTTTAACACCAACACCCAGATAACTTACCTTCTAGCAATTCTCACTGCCATTCTAATTGCCTCAATCATTGGTCTCATTGATGACATTCTCGGTTGGAAAATAGGATTAAAACAATGGCAAAAACCCCTTTTAACTTTATTTGTCGCCGCCCCAATCATGGTCGTCAATGCTGGAACTAAAATTATCACCCTTCCGTTTCTAGGAAAATTCAATTTAGGACTTATCTACCCGTTAATTATCATCCCTATTTTAATCCTCATCGGAACCAATGGATTTAATATGCTCGCTGGTTACAATGGCCTAGAAGCGGGACAAGGAATAATCATCCTTAGCACCCTAGCTTACCTCTCCTACATCACCAACTCTCCTTGGCTAACTGTGGTTTCTTTATGTATGGTTTTTTCCTTAGCAGCATTCTGGTTGTACAATAAATTCCCTGCCAAAATATTTCCTGGAGACACGCTCACTTACACGGTAGGAGCATTAGCCGCTATCATCTCAATCTTAGGAAATTTCGAACGTGCTTTCCTCGTCCTTTTCATTCCCTATATTTTTGAATTCGTCCTCAAACTCGGTGGAAGGTTTAAAAAAGAAAGTTTCTCTAAAGTAACTCCCCAACAAACCCTTGTCCCCAGATACAAAAAGAGTTACGGCCTAGAACACTTAGCAGTAAAACTCCTTAACAAACTAAACCTAAAAACCACTGAAAGAAAAGTAGTTTACTCGTTACACATATTCCAACTTCTTTTCGTCGCATTCACCATCTTCCTTTATGGATAAAAAAGAATAACAAAAAAATAACAATTAAAACAAAACAAAAAACCAAGTCAAAAGAAAAGAAAATGAAAGTCATTGTAATCATTCCCGCATTCAATGAAGAAAGAACCATCAGCCAAGTAGTCTCTTCTATTCCTCGAAATTGTGCTGAAGAAGTCGAAGTCCTTGTTGTCAATGATGGGTCTAAAGATCAAACTGCAGAAATCGCCAAACAACATGGCGCCAAAGTTCTCTCTCATAAAACTAACTTAGGATTAGGAACAACCTTCAAAGATGGAATTAACCAAGCTCTTAAGATGGGGGCAGATATCATCGTTAACATTGACGCAGATGGACAATTCAACCCCCAAGACATCCCGAAACTTCTCCAACCAATCATAGACAACCAAGCAGACATGGCTACTTGTTCAAGATTTAAAGATCCAAGACTTATTCCAAAAATGCCCAAACTAAAAATCTTGGGCAATAAATTCTTTGCCAAAATCCTTAACTTCTTCCTCAATCGAAAATTTCATGACACCCAATGCGGCTTTCGTGCCTACTCAAGAGAAGCTGCCTTAAACCTCACCCTCTTTGGCAAATATACTTACACTCAAGAAGTTTTTATCGACTTAATCAAAAAAGGTTTTCGTATTGTTGAAGTTCCTTGTAAAGTAGTCGGGGAAAGAAAAGGAAAATCAAGAGTTGTTAAAAACATCCTCTCCTACGGATTCAAAGTTTCTTTAATTATTGTCAGAAGCATGCGTGATTATGAACCCTTAAAATTCTTTGGCCTCACTGGATTATTCATTTTCCTTGCCGGAGCTCTTAGCAGCCTTGGACTTTTCATCCGTTTCCTTTTAGTTGGAAGATATAATCCTTATCTCTCCCTTGTCTACCTAAATGTATTCCTAATCATTGTCGGAATCCTCTTAGTAATCCTTGGCCTCATCGCCGACATGCTCGACCGTAACAGAATCTTACAAGAAGAAATCCTCTACCGTCTTAAAAAAAAAGAATACAACAACAAAAAATAAAAAAAAGAAATGAACCTTAGCGCCAATGGAGGCGCATGAGTTCGATGTTTTAAGAACTCATCCCGCGCCGTGCCCTAATGTTCACTTAACAATAAAATGTGTGGAATTTGCGGATTTAATTGGACTGATAAAGATCTTCTTAGAAGCATGATTTCAATTATCCATCACCGCGGACCAGACCAAGGTGGCCTTTACACAGATGAACAAATTTCTCTTGGCCATCGCCGACTCAGTATCATTGACCTGTCTAAAGCTGGCAATCAACCCATGTCTAATGAAGATGGATCAGTCGTCCTCATCTTCAACGGAGAGATCTATAATTTCAAAGAATTAAGAAGAGAACTCGAACAACTTCACCACCGTTTCTCCTCAGACACAGATACTGAAGTTCTCATCCACGGTTATGAACAATGGGGAAAAGATGTAATCAAAAAATTAAATGGTATGTTTGCTTTCTGCCTTTATGATCTTAACAAAAAAAAACTCCTCCTCGCTAGAGATAGAATGGGGATCAAACCCCTTTACTACTACTTCAATCAAGACCAATTCATTTTTGCTTCTGAAATTAAACCGATCTTATTAGCAGAAATTCCCCGCCAACCAGACTTAGCTGCTGCTTATTCTTATCTTAATCTACGTTACATCCCCGGAGAAAAAACATTATTCAAAGGAATTAAAAAACTCCTCCCTGGACATTTATTAATTTATGATCTCAAAACCAGAGAACTTTCTTCAGACCAATATTGGGATGTTCCCTTGCCTAATCTCTCTAATCATTCTCTTGGAACAGCCGCCAACAATGTTAAAGAACTCCTTTTTGATTCTATAAAAAGACGCCTAGTTGCCGACGTTCCAGTAGGGGTTTATCTCTCCGGTGGAATTGACTCTGCCACAATTACTGCCCTTGCTTCTCAGATTAAAGGAGAACAAGAATCTATTAAAACATTTTCAGTTGGCTTCAACCACAGCGAAGAAGTAGATGAACTTGATCAAGCTAGGAAAATAGCCGCTCACTTTAACACAGACCATCATGAAATTACTGTTGATGAAGAAATCTCAGATATCCTTCCAAAATTAATCTGGCACCTTGATATGCCTCATGGAGATCCAGTAATAATTCCTCAATTTAAACTCTCTCAATTAGCTTCACAAAAAGTTAAAGTTGTTCTCTCAGGAGAAGGGGCTGATGAACTCTTTGCGGGTTATGTTCAATACAAAAACTTTATCCTTGCTCAAAAAACACGCCTCATCCCTTCAGCAATAACTTCTCCTTTGGCCCAAACCGTCCCTGTAAAAGTTTTTGATAAATTTTTCTCCTATCCTTCTTCAATGGGAGAAAAAGGAAAAGAAAAAGTTCTTGACTTTATCAACAACCTCAACAACAAAGAACAATCATATCAAGATCTCACATCCATAACCAGTCAAAAAGACCGCTCTTATCTTTTTACAGAAAATTTCAAAAAATTCTCTCCCAAACAAATCTCTAAATTCCAATCAGAAAGAAAACCTCTCCTTAATCAACTTCTCTATCACGATATTAAAAAATGGCTTCCTAATTATGTTCTCTTCATCAATGACCGAATGACTATGGCCAATTCTATTGAAGGAAGAGTTCCTTTCCTTGATCATCGTTTAGTGGAATACTCTACCACCCTTCCTGCCAAATACAAACTTGGCTCAACAACTAAGCTTGTCCTCCGTAAAGCCGCCAAAGATCTAATCCCCAATCCTCAAACAAAAAAACATGCTTTCTTTATGCCCCTTGATCATTGGTACAAAGAAGAATTAAAACCATTAGCAGAACAATTCTTCACTCCCAAAAATGTAAAAAAACGTGGTTACTTCAATCACCATTCCTTAAAAAAAATCTGGGATAATTATCCTAGCTCAAAACTTCTTTATGGAAAACAACTCTTCACTTTAATCAACTTCGAACTTTGGCACCGCCTATTCATTGACGAAGAAACCATCCCCAAAGACAACACCACTAAAATGTGGCAATTATTATAATCTTCTAAAAATGAAAAATATTCTTGATACTCGAATCATGACTGTGGACTTAGAACCAGACCTCCGCTCTAAGAACTGTAAAAGCATTGAACTAGTCCTTCCTAAACTCCTCGAATTCTTCGATCAACAAAACATCAAAGCAACCTTCTTCACAGTTACTTCATTATTAGAAAAATACGAATCTGAGATTAAAGAAATTGCAAAGAAACATGAAATCGCTTCTCACTCTCACACCCATTCTTGGCTTAATAAAAATAATGCTGAATATGAAATCAGTCAGTCAAAAAAAATCCTTGAAGAACACAACCTCAAATGTTTTGGGTTCAGAGCCCCAAAATTTATCACTACAAAAAACCACTTTTCATTATTAAGAAAATATAATTATCAATATGATTCCTCTTTCACTAACAAAACTTTTCAAATAAACACCATTAACAACATTTCTAGCTTCAGATTTCCCTCGCCATCCTCTGGTTTATCCTATCGAAAACTCCTTCACCCAATCTCTAAATTCTTTCCTCAATCAAAATTATTCTACTTACACCCTTGGGAATTCCTAAAAAAATCTGACCTTCCCAAAGCAACCTCGTTAACTCCTCTTCTCTTAAAAAGAAACTCCGGAAAAAAAGCTTGGAACCTTTTTCAAAATATAATTCTCCGCCACCCCCACAAATGGATTAGCTGTAAAGAATACTTAACCATAATCAATAACAAATAATCAGTAACCCAAAAAACATAATCAAAAGAAAACACCACCTCATTATTCTCTAAATCCCTAGCCCTTTTCTCAACCATGGACCAATTAATTTAGTAACAAACAAAGGCATCTTTTTCCAAATTTTCACCAACAAAATATGCTTTCCTGGATCAACGATTGGGATCTTTTTTGCCTTCCACAATAAAAAATACGACGGCAATTCTATCAACACAGAACCCCATTTTCGCTTGTATTCAAACTGCCCACTTCCCTCTCTAACTCTACCAAAATCAAACCACTTAAACCCATTACTACAGGCCCATTTAATAAAACTCCAATGCATCGCGTCATTAGGCCTAAACTCTGAAAACTTTGAATCAGAAACCGCAATAAGGATATGCACTCGGTCTTGATAACAAAACCCAACCAAGGCAGAAATTAGTTTTCCTCGATAATAAGATCCAAAAATCTTTCCCAAACCATTAAAGATAATATTTCTATAGAAACTCTCAAAATACTTCAAAGAATAAGGAGGACTTCCAAACTGTTTCATATTCTTACAATACAATTTATAAAAATCCTTCAATTCTGAAACTGGTAATTCCTTAACTTCCAAATTCTTCAATGCCTTCTTCACTGCCTTACGTTTTGATTTTTGAATTCTTCCCCAAACTAATTCCTCCCCCTCACCCAAATTCAAAACAAATCTTTGATACAAATTCTTTTTTATTAATTTAGAACTCAGTGTAGAATCAAATCCCTCCATCCCTCCACGAATCTCCAAGTAACCATGAGTCTCCTTAAATTCCCCAGAAAGAAAATCCAAAATCTCTCTAACTCCCGAAGCATCTCCAGCAAACCCACCATATTCTAAATAAGCCGAAGATATAACCTTATCTCCTAACAATTTATTTCTTACTTCAACAACTGGCAAAATAGTTTTAACTTCGTCACCCTCAATTGCAGTCAACAATTGATATTTGCAACCAAAAGATTCTTCAATAAATTTCTTATATTCAAAAGTATGGAAAATTAAATGAGAATTTAAATTAAGAAAATCACCAATATCTTCTCTACTCTCAATTTCCTTTAACATTTAAGCCCC
>JABHWJ010000037.1 GCA_018657845.1 Candidatus Woesearchaeota archaeon
AATTTCTAATCGAGAAGATTTTGATTTTCAGTTTGATTATGATAATGGGACTATTTTAGGGACGGGTATCTCTGAAGTTAGAACCGAGATTTATGTAGAGAAATATCAAGTTAATTATTTAGATAAGGAGGCAAATAGAAAGTCGGGTTATGTTCTATTGTATGTTTGGGGATGAGGAACAAAAAAGGTTGGATTAAACTTGCGGAGGCGTTTATTTCTATTTTAATTATTGGTGCTATCTTAGCGTTTAGCGTTTCTAGTGGTTTTGATTCTAGTGATGATTTTAGACTCCAGATTGAAACTCAACAGAACTCTCTTCTGAATGGTATTCAGTTAAATGAAAGCTTGCGTGGAGATATTATTAGTTTAAGTATTCCAAAAGAATCTAATGAAATTGGTTTTCCTAGTTTGCTTAATTCTAGTTTAAGTGAAATTAATTCTGTTGGATTAGAATGTGTGTATAAAGTTTGTTCTGCTAATTTGGATTGTTCTCTAGGTAGTGAACCTGTAGAAAAAGAGATTTATGCTAAATCAGTTATAATTAGTTCTGATAGGCAGATATTTAACCCTAGAAGTTTAAATTTATTTTGTTGGGAAAAATGAAATTTGAATACTTAGAACACACTGCAGACATTAAATTTAGGGCCTATGGTAAAGGTTTAGAGAAAGTTTTTATTAATTCTGCTTTAGCTTTTCGTAAGTCAATGGTTAAGAAAGTTCGTGGTCGGAAGAAGCAGCACATTATTGTTGAAGGTAAAGATTTAGAGAATTTGATGTATAACTTTTTGGAGGAATTATTGTTTTTGATTGATACTTCAGGATTTATTTTGTCTAGAGTTAAAAAGATTAATATTGATTTGAAGAAGTTTAAATTAGAAGCTGAACTTGTTGGAGATAGAGTTTCTAAGTATGAATTTATGACTGAAGTTAAGGCTATTACCTATCAGGAGCTGATTGTTAGGGAAGAGGATGGGAAATGGGTTGTGCAGGTTGTTTTGGATGTTTAGCAATTTATTTATAGTCTTATTTCATTATTCTCTTTAATGAAAAAGAATCAGATTTTTTTAATTATAGGAATTATTCTAATTCTTAATATAATATTAATTAGTGGACAAGCTACCCCTACCTGTTCTGCTGGATGTATTTGTTCTGACGATAGTGTGACTTGCCCAACAGAACAAGAATATATTGATGTGATAATAACTAGCTCTACGGATACTCAAATATCTAAAATCTCAATTGGAAAGACCTCTAAAGGAGAAGTTTCAATAAGACAAGAAGATACAAGCATAGTTAGTGAAGAAAATGTGAAAGTTATTGATTCCAAAATTATAATGGAAAATTCCCAAGGAGAAATCAAAGAAATAAAAGTTCTTCCTGGGGAAGTTTCAACTATAGTTACCGGATTAAATAACATAAAGATAATGGATATTAATGAAATTAAAATAGTGGAAGAAAAAGGTAATCCAACATATTATGTGACTGGTAAAAGAGATGCTAGGCTTTTTTTTATTTTTCCAATAAAGATTAAATTCAAAGTAAAAATTGATGCTCAGGGAGAGGAAAATGCTTCTATAAATTATTCTTGGTGGAAAGTTCTTGCTTCTGAAAAGAAAGAGGAAACTGATGGAGAAGAAATAAAAATCGGTGAAAAAAATGAAGAAGCTCTTTTAGAAAATATCGAAGAAGAAAGAGTAACTGAAATATATTCTGAACTTTCCAGAATTCAAGGAAAACTTGAAAAAGAAGGGATTTGGGATGCTAAAGTAAACCCTTTATTCGTTTTGAGTAAAGAAGAAAAACAGAAAAGAACTGGATTAGAATCTCCTACAAAAGAAGAATTAGAGATATCTAAAATAATCTTGCGACAAAGGAAACAAGAGGGTGTTGCTCCAACAAGCGAAATAAAAGATAGACTTCCAGATTTTTTTGATTGGAGAAGCCAGCACGGTCAAAATTATTTAACTCCAATAAAAAACCAAGCAAATTGTGGGGGGTGTTGGGCCTTTGGAGCCCTAGCTGTTTTAGAGGGCCATATAAATGCTTATTATAATAATCCATATTTGAACTTGGATTTTTCTGAACAAGATTTAATTTCTTGCTTTAAAGGAAATGGTTGCAGAGGGGCTAACTCCGATGAAATAAAAAATCTCTTTAGTAATTACCTTCAGGCAACAGGAGTATCAACTGAAACTTGTTTTTCTTATTCTGCTACCAATGATAATTGTAATAATAAATGTTCAGACTGGCAAGAAGATGTTTGGAAAATAAACTCTTGGGAAAATGTGGATTTGACAACAGATAAGATTAAGAGAGCGTTAATTGAAAATGGACCTATCGAAGTAGGAATGATAGTTTATGTTGATCTTTTTGCATATTCTGGAGGAGTATACAAACATACAACAAATCAAATTACAGGATATCATGCAGTAGTTATTATCGGATTTGGAGAATCTGACGGCATAGAATATTGGATTGTAAAAAATAGTTGGGGGCAAGATTGGGGAGAGGAAGGTTACTTTAGAATTGAAGTTGGAGATAGTATGATTGACTCTTGGTTTGCTTATGCAATTAAAGAACCCAACCCTCCTGCAAATCTAGAAAAATTATGTGTTGATGGAGATGGAGATGGGTATTGTGCATGGGGTTTGGAGGATAAACCTTTGGAAGGTTGCCCCCCATGTAAAGATTTGATAAAAGATTGTGATGATTCCGATGAAGAATTTTTCCAAGGATGTGGAGTTTCTCAAAGCAGTTTAGGATTTTTGGAGATGAACTCTTCTCCTGATAAAGCAGAGGTTTATGTTAAAAGTGTTACCGAAAATAAATATGTGTTAAGGGGAACAACTCCGCTTTCTTTAAAACTTAACACCGGCTTGAGAGAAATAAAAATTTCTAAATTAGGATATCTTGATTATATCAGAGAGATAAATATCTCTGAAAATCAAATAGAAAATTTATCTGTTTCTTTGGTTAAAGATAGTTTATACCAGGAGGGGTGGCCGGTAGAGGTTCCAGAAAATTTATATTCATTAAAAAATATAATTTCTTCAGACATTAATCATGATGGTAAGCAAGAATTAATCTTTAGTGGTGTTGCTCCTTATTGGTCAATAGATTCAAAAATTTATGTTTATGATTTTCAAGGTAATACTTTTAACTACAATGAAGAAAAAACTAATAATTGGCCTGTAGAATTGGGTTCTTCCATTGTTTTTGTTTCTGTGGGAAATGTAAACTCAGATGTTTATGAAGAAGTGGTAGCCCTGCCAAGTGGGCAAGGAAGTGATCAAAATATCCACATAATAAATATTGATGCAAAAACGTTAAATAAAATCCCTTTTAATGGAATTGGAAAAGTTTATTCAAACACATTACCCATCTTGGGAAATTTAGATCGGGATAAAGAATTAGAAATTATCCTTGCCGTTAATTATGACTCTCAACCAGATGAAGAAGGAAATATATGGCCTGGAGAAACATATATTTTTGCATGGAATGCAGATGGTTCTTTGGTTAATGGTTGGCCGGTTAAATTAAACTTCTTCAATAAGACTTCTATATTTAATATTCTTAGTGCTCCCTCAATGGGAGATATTAATGGTGATGGAAAAAATGAAGTCGTGATAACTTCAAATGATCTTAAAAAGATATATGCTATTTCTAATGAGGGAGTTATCTTAGATGGATGGCCTATAGAAATAGACAATGTTCAAAACCTCATCACTTTCCCAATAACTTTAGGGGATATCAATAATAATGGATATATGGAAATTCTTGCTTATGGCTCTGGAACGCAATTAAATAATTTAATTTATGCATGGGACTATAAGGGAAAGGTATTAAGTGGTTGGCCATTAGATTTGAAGTTTAAATTTGGATCAGGCTCATTAATTTCACTAGGAGATTTGGATAAGAATAATTATTTAGAAATTTTAAACCATTTTAAATCCTACTTTTATCACAATAAACTCTTCAATAGTTTTTATCCTTATGATTTTGATTATTACGGGAATATTGATTATGGTTCTGTGATCGGGGACATAACAGGGGATGGAAATAGCGAGATTCTAAAAAGTTATGGCAATAAGATATATGCTTTTGGTGGCGACGGGACACTGGTTAAGGGTTGGCCAAGAGAATTGGGGGGGGGAGACAAATCAAGCACCCGCCCTTTCAGATTTGGATGGAGATGGAGATATTGAAGTTATAGTTGTGGACGAGGACCATATAATTTATGTTTTTGACTTGGAATCTGAATATAATGAATCAAATATTGATTGGCCGATGTATGCCTATAATCCTCAGCATACTAATTGTTATATTCGAGAGTATCCTTCTGTTACAACTTGCTTAGAGGGGACAACTTGGAGTGAGGAAGAACAAGCGTGTATTGGAACTAGTGTTGCTTGTCTTGAGGGAGAAATATTTGATGATGAAGTCCAGGAATGTGTTGTTATAGATCCTATTTGTTCTGATGAAAATACTACTTGTAATGAAGGAGGGACTAATGGAACTATTGAAATTTCCATTTGCCCTAATATTTGTGAATGTTATGAAAACGGGACTATAATCTCTTGTGAAGAAAATTCAAAGAAATAATGGGGTTGCATCATTACCCTAATAAATATAAAAACTAGTAAATTTTATGATTAATATGAAAAAAATATCTAAAAACGTTTATGAAATTGAGAAAGAAGGAAAGATGAATGTGCCTGGAAGGCTTTATGCTTCGGAGAAGATATTGAAAGATATTCAGAAAGATAAAACTATTGAGCAGATCAAGAATGTTGCTATGTTGCCTGGGATAATTGGTTATTCTTCTGCTATGCCTGATGCGCATTTTGGTTATGGTTTTCCTATTGGAGGGGTTGCTGCTTTTGATTTAGATAAAGGAATTGTTTCTCCTGGAGGAGTAGGTTTTGATATTAATTGTGGTATTCGAGTTTTGAAAACTAATTTGAAATTGAAAGATTTGAAGGGAAAGGAGAAAGAGTTGTTAGATAGTTTAAATCGTAAGATTCCTTCGGGGGTTGGTCGTGGAAGTCCGTTTCAGATTAAGGGTAAGAAAGAATTTAAGGAAATTGTTGAAAATGGAATTGAGTATTTGGTTGAGAAGGGTTATGGGGTTGAAGATGATTATTTGAATGTTGATGAAGAGGGTTGTTTGAAGAATGCGGATTTTTCTAAAGTTTCTGAGAGAGCTTTAAAGAGAGGGATTGGACAGCTGGGAACTCTTGGAGCAGGAAACCATTTTTTAGAGGTTCAGGTTGTTGATGAGGTGTTTGATAAAAAAGTTGCTAAAGTTTTTGGTTTGGAGAAAGGGCAGATTTTAATTATGATTCATTGTGGTTCTCGAGGGTTTGGACACCAGGTTGCTTCAGATTATATTAAGTTGATGGATGAAAAATATGGAGCTAAAAATTTGCCTGATCGTCAGTTGGTTAATGCTCCGATTAAAAGTAAGTTGGGTAAGGATTATTTGGGTGCAATGAGTTGTGCTGCTAATTTTGCCTTTGCTAATCGTCATCTTATTGGGGTTTGGGTTAAGGAAGTTTTTGAGGGTTTGTTTTCTAAATTTAAAGTTGATACACTTTATGATGTCTGCCATAATGTTGCTAAGGTGGAGAAGTATAAGGTTGATGATAATTTGATTGATGTTTGTGTTCATAGAAAGGGTGCTACTAGAAGCTTTGGTCCGGGACGTAAGGAAGTTCCTTTAGTTTATCGTAAAGTTGGACAACCGGTTTTAATCCCGGGTTCTATGGGGACTGCTTCTTATATCTTGGTTGGTACTAAAAAAGCTGAGGAATTGACTTTTGGTTCTACTGCTCATGGTGCTGGAAGAGTAATGTCTAGGATGGCTGCCATTAGAAATATTGATGGTAAGAAGGTTAAGAAGAGATTAGAGAGTGAGGGAATTATGGTGAGGTCTGGGAGTTCTAAATCTTTAGCTGAAGAAGCACCTGAGGTTTACAAGGATGTTGAAGATGTTGTTGGAGTGGTTCATGATCTTGGATTGAGTAAGAAGGTTGTTAGGTTGAAGCCGGTGTTGGTTGTTAAGGGTTGAGAATCATTAGTCTAAATCTTCTTCTTTGATTATTTTCCTTGCATTAAAATCTGCGTTTATTGCTGCATCTTTTATTCTTTCTTTTAGTATTAGGTGAATTTCTTTTTCTAGCTTTTTATATGCTTTTTCACTTAGTTTCTTATTTGATTCTTTTGCAATTTCTTTTATTTTATTTTTTGAGATCATTTGTAATTTGCGATTAATATGTTTTCCGCATTGAATTCAAGATTTAATTTTTCTAAGAATTCAGAGAATAGATTTGAATTTATTATTGGAACTAAAATCTTTCCGTTGCCATATTTTTTTGCTTTTAATTTTTCCATTAATCCTTTTTCTTTTCTTCTTCCATTTAGTGCGAAAGTTAACTTTACCTTTTCTGTATTAGATAAATTTTTTGTGCTATAGCTAAATAATGTAAAGCCTTCAAAGCCTAATTTTTGAGAAAGAGGTTTTCCGTTTAAGAGACTTATTCCTTCTAACATTACTCCTTGTCTTGCAAGAAAAGTTTTATCAAATAACTCTTTTAGATTTATTGATTTTATATCTAGATTATCTATATTTATTTTTAATTTAAATTTCTGAGTTATTTCTAATCTTTTTTCTAAGGATAAATTTTGGAATATGAAAAGTATGTCTATATCGTTTATTTTTCTTTTTCCCTTTACTGAAGAACCATAAAGAACTATGTCGAAAATTTCTTTATTTTTTAGTTTTTTAGATTCGGATTTTAATAATTTCAAATATTTTTCTGCAATCATTTTCAAATATCTTTGATACCTCCAGGTTTAATTTTGATCTGTAACTATTTTGATAGAAAGGAAAGTCTTTGTCTAAGAAGAAATAAATTTCTGGGTATTTACTTTGAAGGATTCTAAATCTTTCGGAATGACTTGAGGGGATTTTATTTTCTTTTTCTAGCAGATATAAGTCTACTAATGCTGAAAGTGTTTTGAAGAATAAAGTTACAGAGGTATTGTATTCTCTCCTTTTTTGTGCGAAAAGAGCATTTTTGAAGTATTCTTTTGCGTTTGAGGTTAAATCATCTTTCGTTGACATAATTTATTAACCAGAATGGAATATTTAAAGGTTTTGGTTAATTTGGTTAACTAGAGGGTTTAGAGGGAATTGTTTTAGAAGTTTTCTTAGTTGTCTATTTGTTTTTATTATTATTGGGGAGAGATTGGTAGGTTGCAGTTAGAGAGTGCTTTGAAGGGAAGATAAAATTTCTTTTGGATCCTTCCTCAATAATTTGTTCCAATCAACCTCTTGTTTATTTTCTAGATATTTCTCAACCAAATAGTATCCTATCGAATATCCTGTCCAATTAGGATATTTCCCTGTCCCATAAAATACTTCCATATATAAATCCCAATCTTTTGAATCTAACTTTTCTGAATCTAACTAGAGTCTTTTCTGAATTTGTGATTACTTCTTCTGGATTAAATTTTTTGCCGGAAAGCCTAGAGAGGTTTCGATCATATATTGAAGAATAAACAAATTCTATTTGCATGAATTAATCAAGACGTTAGTCAATATAAATTCTCCTAATCCCTCAACAACCCTTCCTCCAATTTAGAGGCTGCAGCTAAAGCTAGAATCAATCCTCCGATGATTATCAGAGTTATTTCCAAATTCCAATCCACTAATCTACCGAAAATAATGTTCGAGATCGCCATAGTAAAACTATAGATCATCGAAATTGTCGATAGAACTGTTGCCCTGTTGGTTGATTCAATGAACTTGTTCAAATAGTTCTGATACAATGGCCTTCTTGTCAAACCAAATGCTGAAATCAACGAGATTCCGGCTAAAGCTATGTAAACGTTCGGAGCTAAAGCAACCAAAATGAATCCCCCTCCAACTATGAAAGCTGAAAAGTAAAGATAGTTTCTTTTTCCATTGAAGATTTTTTCAAGAGAGACGAAATTGTTCAATACAATTATCTCTACAATTGTTATTCCTGCATGGACTAAACCGAAGAGTGCAATTGATACTGCGAACTTCTCTAGAACAACCTGGTAGGTCCAGATCATGAAGAAAGCTAGAACCGCAATTGGAACATAATCGAAAGTTAGTGTCCTTAGTTCCTTGTGTCTCCTAAAATAATTTATTCCTTCCTTTATTGTCTTCAAGTATTTCTCTTTCTTCTTTTTTCTTCCTATCTCTGGCTCCTTGAAAGTTAGGGCTATCCCTGCTGCGGCTAACATGGGAACTGCCGACAAAAACATCGTTGCCCTAAGATTTATTGCCTCTGCAATTAAACTTCCTATTGGTGCTGCAATGGCGATCGCCATTAAACCTATGCTGGACATTCTTCCGAATACTTTTTTTGAAGAGCTTTCTTTGTCTAATTCTTTTAGAGAATCATAGACCAGTGCGTGATCTGCTCCGGATAATAAAGCTCCACCTAATGCCCAGAGAACCTCAGCTGCTACGAAAACCCAGAAATTTGGATAAATTGCATAGGCTGCTGCTGCAATTGCAGTTACAACTGCTCCAATAACTAGACTTGTTTTTCTACCGAAAAAATCTGCTATTGCTCCTGTTGGAATTTCCAATAGAAAAATAGAAAATGTGAAAATAGCCTGCAAGATCATCACTTGTGTGAAAGATATTCCTCCCCAAATTGTGAAGAAAGGTACCAATACTCCTGCAAACAAATGTAATCCTTTGAAAAATCTGAAGGCGTAGAATTTCTTTATGTTCTTTTGATATTTTTCTTTTTCAAGATCAGGTTTAATAGAATTAGACTTCATGATTAGTTTCAGAATTTAATTAGAGGCTCACAAAGTGAATCTAGTAAGAAATGGATGGCATAATCCCGACTAGATCTGTTCTTTCTTTATTACAGGTCCAATCATTTATTACCATAGTCAGTGTAGATAATTAGAAGTTTTAAAGTTTACTATTTCCTCCGTATACCTAAATTCTTAAATAGCGCTTTTGCCTGAATAAATCATGTCTAATATAGGCGGATTATTCTATAAACGTAAGATTTATAAGTTGTTACTACGTAATAAGGACAAGATAAAATGAGTGTTAATACAAACAGAAGAGAGTTTTTAAGAAAGGCTTTAATCAGCGGATTTGGTGTAGCTCTTGCCCCTCATCTACTTGGAAAAGCTAGTCAATTGGTTGAAATGGTTGGAGGACAAGATAATCCTTCTGGAATTGTTACTGGTGGTTTTGATCCCAATGATCCAAAATATGGGATTAAATTAACTGAATCTGAAGTTGATTGGATGTCTATGCTTAAATCTGGAAATGACGGATGGTATGGAGATCAAGTTGTTAATCCATACATTAGACCAAATAATGTAAGTGAATGGGAGTTTGTTGGGAGTATGCTGTATCACAATGGAGTTCCAATTCAACCAGGGGAAATTGCAGAAATTGATAAAAGCCTACACAGTTATATTTTAGATCTTAATGGTGACGGGAATGTTAACCAAACAGATAAAGATATTTTTGATCAGGTTGTTAATGAAGGGCTTACTTGTCCTTCTAATTGGGATCTTATGGAAACTGTTAATGAAAGAGTTAATTGGTTTGAAAAGATGGTTGCTAATTATGATGATACTGCTTCATTTAGGGAGGGTTGGACTTGTGGAGAATATATGACCAAATTCGGGTTAGGAATTGCAGGTTTAGAAAATGCTGAAGAAGCTCAAAACTACAATTATCTAAGTTCTGTCTTTGATTTTAACAAAAATGGTAGGGTTAATTTGCCAGTTTATACAGTAAATACTAAAGCTAAAGATGGAAATGACCACACGATAAATGCACTCTTTGTAGGATCAGAAAATGTTCAAAAAGATACTCCTGAAGAATTTGATTCTTGGTATTTTATTGAACCTCAAACAGGAGAAAGAGTATTTCCAGGAAACTTTTCTATGAGGGCTGAAGAAGGGGATTTAGCCAGAGTTGAAAGATTATGTTATAACGAATTTGGAGGAAATCCAAATATAGGAATAATGCCTGTTGTTAAATTTGACCTCAATAAAGGAAATAACCCCGAAGCTTATTGGAAGCATCCTGACCTGGTTCTCGAAAGACCAAAGAGTGGAGGAACAGGAATCATAACAACGCATTATTCTCAACTATTTGAGATTAATAATCTTTACCCAAATCAAATAGGGAAAGGAGAAATAGTTAATTTAGAATATACAATCTCTCCAAATTATTCTGGGAAAGGAACTTCCTTGGAAGTTATTGAGATGAGTGGAAAAAGAGTTAAGACTTTTCCTTTAAATGGAAATTATTCTGGAAAACATAAAACTCAAATTAATACTTCAGAAATGAATCTCTCAAGTGGACAATATTTATATCGGTTAATTAATGGTAATACTGCTACGAAAGCTAAAAAACTTATTGTTAGATAAGTTAATTTGTTTTCTAAAACCCCCTTCTCCATCTCAGAAATATTTATAAAACAGATTTGTCTTAGATAGGCAATAACAAAATGAGGTCGAAAAATTTTATTTTTATTTTTGCATTTCTACTAATTGTAATTTCTAGTTTTGGAATAGTTAGTGCATATAGCTGTTCTTTTACTTCTGGATCTTGTGATCCTCAAAATATTGCATTTAGGACCTATTCTACAAGTGGTGGACTTGGAAGTAATTATTTAGATGATGGTGCAACATACAAATTATGTTGTGATTTCGCGATTGGGCAACAAAGAACTTGTTATGATGGTGCCAATAGAATAATTGGATTAGAAGGTCAAACTGCGGAAGAAGCTTCTGAACCAGGAATGGCTGATCCAAATTATGATGTTTGTGGTTATGATGTAGAATGTGCGGCCTATCAAGAAGGTAATGCTGGAGCCCCTTTGACTAGCCCCCCAATGACTGGATTGGCTATTAGTGGGGATAGACCTCCGGGATATGACATTGACATGTATTCTTTAGATTTAGGAAGTAATGCTCGAATTTATTCTTTTGGAGGAGCTGCAATTGATGTTGTTTGTAAATTAGGGGATGCGGAATGTTCTATTGCTTCAGACTGCGGTACAGATGGTTGGATTACAGGTACAGAAACTTGTACTTCTGGGGAAGTCTATAAAGATTATAAAACCTGGTCTTGTAATTCTGAAAGTTGTTCGAGTAGCACTTCTAGTACCCAATTTGAGGATTGCACAAATGATGATTGTTCAGGAGGAGTGTGTGGTACAAGTTCTTGTGATGATCCTTTGACTGATTCAACTACTGGTTCTTGGTCAGGAACGGAATATTGTGAAGCAGGTTCACAAGCATTTACAATAAATACCATTGATACTTGTGCGAATGGAGAAGATATTTCTTTTGTTATTTATCAATCTCCAAGTACAGCTATAGAAAGTTTAGCTCCAGTTAGCGTATCTTCAGGAAGTGCTAGTAATTCATGGACAATTCCTACAGGATCTACAGGAAATTATTATTTTAAAGCTGTTATTGGGAGTGATACAAAAACATTTAGTGATTTGATGAGCTATAATGCGGCGAATTGTGGTACAAAAAGTGTTTCTGGTTCAACTGCTGGTTGGTGGGATCAATATTCTATTGCAGAATACACAAATCAAGAACAAGACCACCCCACATTTCAAGAAAATGCAAACGATGCAGATACGATTACCGGAAAAATAATTATCTCTGGAATAACTGGATTTGATGGAGAACAAGCAAAAATTGATATTTACAAGGAAGGTACATCTTATGCTTATGAGACAGTTACTATTTCTGGGACTACTGCAACAGGGACCTGGACAATTGCTAAAGGAGACCTCGTTGGAGATTATGATTCGTTTACTCCAAATATAACAATAATTGATGAACCTTCTTATGCTAAAACATTTACAGATTGGATGAATGTTAGTATTGTTCAATCAGTAATCTGTGACATCTCTTTGGGAACATTGAGTTGGAGTAATTCTGCACCAACAATAACAGAAGGTTCAAACTATAATGCAGGGATCAGCATATCCGGAATAAATGCTGTGGATACTACTCAAATGACTCTGAAAATATACAATGTAAACAGTGGCACCCCCATATCAACAGAGACTGTAACTGTTTCTTCTAATTCAATTTCTTCTTCATATTTATTTGAAGATTTATCTCTTGGAACCCATACTTATTATTTTACATTGGATGGATGTACCTCTCAACAGGAAATTTCAGAAAACATGATTATAACTGTTGAAGAATCAGGATGTTCTTATAATGTAGGGGACGGAACTTGCTGTGCAACAGATGGAGAGACTTGTTCTAATTCTGTTGCGGATTGTGGAGAATGTGCTCCTTCATTAACAAATGCTATTGGGAATTGGTGGAAAAATGGAGCAATTAATACTACAGATACAATTTTATCTGGAAGTATAAATAATGCTTATCAAATGAAAATAACTGGAATTGAAAATGCAGATGAAGATACTCTTTATTTTGATGTTTATGAATATGACCTTGGAAATTCAGATGAAACATTGCAAGTGGGAATTACTGCAACTGTTTCTGGGGGAGAGGCATTAGCAACTTTTTCTTTTAATGAAGCGACCCTAGAAGCAATAAATGAGTTTGGGGAACCGCCTTACAAGTTATATTTTCAGGCAAGATTGGGAACATTAAAAAAAGATTATGTTGATATTAAATTAGAGGTAGATGTTGTAGAACCAACAGGATGTGGTTATGATTTAGATGATGGAATTTGTTGTACTGCAGAAGGTGAAACATATCCTACGGAACCAACTTGTGCAGCCCCTCCAATGGATATTTCAGGGGCAATCGGTTCTTGGATAGAAGATAATGTAACAATGATTGAGGGGACAAGTGTTAGTACGGGGTTCTCTATTTCGGGCATAACTAATGTTCCAGCAGGAGGGGAACAAGTTGGAATTCAATTCTGGGAAGAAGATACAATCTTAAGAGGGGAAGGAAGTTCAGACGATCATACTAAAACAGCATATATTACTATTGCAGAAGATGGTACATTTAGTGGAGATTTGTCAATCCTTCAATCAGATATCACTCAAGCAGGAGGGGATGAAAATATTGGAACTTCTAAATCTCCTTATGAATTCTATCTTATTCTGACTTATAATGGGGATGAAAAGGATCTTGAAGATAAATTAGAAGTCTTTGTAGATAATACAGAAACCTGCGAGATATTTAGAACAAATGGGAACTTATGTAATAATTATACGGATTCTGGGCAGTGTTCTGCAGATACTTGTGGAGTGAATGAATCTTCTGGTGCAGCAGTAGACATCAATTGTGCTTTGGATGAAATATCTTGTTATTGTTCATGGAATATGACTGCTAACGAATGTAAATTCGGGTATGATTATACAACCCCTGATGGAACAAAGATTGGATCTTGTGCATATGACGAAGATGATTCTGGAGATGCAAATGGATGTGCAGATGGTTTCTTAAGTTATACTTGGACTGGAAATTGGTTTTGGGATGAAACAAACTTTGGTTTCGCAACGGATCAAGGAGAAGGTTATGTTCAAGATTTGGTTGACGGAAAGTGGTATTATGATCCCTTAGAGTATAATAAGGAATGTGTTGACGGACAGAAAACAATTGCGTGTCCTGCGAAAGTTCAACTACCCGGATTCAATTGGGTAAATTTAATTGTTGCTTTAATCATCATAGGAATAATCTATGGATTGTTTGAGTGGGATAAAAAAAATAAGAGTAAGAAAAAGGCAAAGAAAGTTATTAAGAAAAAGACTCAGACGAAGAAGAGTAAAAAGTAAAAAAACTAAATCTAAAAAAAATAATTAACTTGGTTTTCCGAAGAATTTATATGTTCTAAGTTAGGAATATAATTCATAATTGTCCCAGGGGATTCATCTTGTGGGACTTCTTTTTTAATTTAACAATTAGTTAGCAAAGGACTTTCATATCTCCTGTATAAGGGGGGTAATTGCTGTGGCACAAAGTTAGGAAAATTTTTTAGTTTTATCCAAATAACAATAAAATTAACTCCCCTAAATACTTTTTGTTCAAGTTTTACTGATTCTAGATTTTCTAAAAAATCTAAATTTAATTTTGGTGCTATTGTCTTAAAAAAATCTTTAGCACCAGATATTTCTAGATGATTTAATCCCCCTTTTCGATCTAAACCATAAATAATAAAGTCCGAAGACTCTATGATTTCTTTGGATTTTCCTTTTGGCCTAGATAAAATTAAGACATCGTCTTCTCTAGAGTAATCGAAATTAAACTTGATTAAATTATTCCCCATATCTTTTTTATGCCTCCTAACTTTTTAAATCTTTTTTTATAATATTTTTTTAACGTTCTCTTTCCTATCTTGTGAACTGTTATGATTCTTACCTTTTTATCTCTAAAAGTTAAAGAATATCTAATGCCATTTTTCTCACTAAAAACAAAATATAGTGTATACCGAGTTTCTTTTGAAATCTCTTGTATCTCTGCAAACTCCAGATTTTTTCCTTCAATTAAGATATTCTTTAAAATTCTCTCTGAAGGAATATCTGAATGCTGCTTTTTTACGATTTCAAAAGTTTTTCCAAAATAAATATTTTCTCGTTTGTATCTTTTAATTTCTTTTAGAATGAAATTTCTAGGATCTTTATCAAACATATCTAAGACAAGGGGTTCTCATTTATAACCTTTATGCGATTTCCATAACAAAATTTTCTCTAAAACTAAAATTTATAAACAACTTTAACCTCCATAAAATATAAAAGAGGTTAAAATGAACTACAAGAAAATATTCTTATTTTGTTTCTTGCTATTAGCAATTAACTTTGTTGCTGCATCTTATGAACTAGGAAATCAGAGCCATGTTCTTTCTCCAACTTACGGATCAAATTCTTCACTAATTGGTTTCCTAAATATTAGTTTTGACACCCAACCAATTAATTCGTTGTTTACGGATAGCGAGGGTAACTCTGTAGAATTGGAAGAGTTACTTAATACGACCTCTAATGAATTATTTTATGAATATTCTTGTGACGTTTTAGATTGTGGATCCTCTTATGAATCTGTAGGAAAAGAAACGATAAAAGTTTATTCTCTTTCTGCAGGAGAGGAAATAATTATTGGCTTGGAATTTGAGGGAAACATAGAAAGAATAACTAATATAGAATATACTGTGCAAAGTAATGCTCTTGCAGCGTGTGCTAGCCAGTTTAAAATTGATTTCTTAGACGATAACTCTTCTGATTATACAAATACCAATGCGTTATCTATATCCTGCGATAATAAAAATACGGGTTGTTATAACATCTCTGAAGGAGGAGAAGAGACAATTATCACCTCTACTCCTTTCTGTCAGAAAATAAAAATACCTGAAACTCCCAAAGTTGAATTAGGGGTTTGGTTAAAAGAAAATACTCCGGGAACAAGAGCAATTCATATGGCTCTTTATGATCTAGAAGGGAATGAAATAGATAATTGTGAAATCTCAAAAGGCATAATGACCTCAACTGGCTCTGAAGTTTCTTGTGTTATAGACTATCCAGCAATTGAATCAGAGGATTACTATGTTTGCACGTATTCTACTGGAGTTACCGGAGATTTTAGAACTAAAGGGTATATTGGAGAGGATAATTGTGGATTTCATGGGGTACCGGTAAAAAATGCGAGTGCGAGCTATTACCTCTTTGTAAACGGGCAAAAATATGCTGCCCCAGGAGAGGTGGTTGTTTCAGATCAATTGGGAATCGGAAAAGCTGCATCTCTTCTAGCCGAAGAATATATCGTTGAAAAATACGGTTCTATGAATTGTGAATCTAGTTGTTATGTTCCGATAAAAATTACTTCTAATGTTGCACAGACAATTACACTCAAAGATTTCACAATTAATAGCGATAAAGTTAGTTTCCCGGGAACTAGTTCAAATGAATTCCATTTACTAAATGAAACTCCTGCAAAAATAAATTCGGAAATACAAACTCTTTCTCTTGGAGGATTATTCGTACTTCCAGAAGAGTTTGGGAAATTTGATTATACACTTAGTTTAGAAGGAGATCAATTATTTGAAGAAGAGTTAGAAATAAAAAATGCTTCAATCACATTAACTCCGACAATTGCTGCAGCAGGATTTCCAATCACATTCGAAGCTACTTTCCATTCTGACTTAAATGAAACAAGTTATCTCTGGGATTTTGGAACCGAAGGAATGTTTGAAACATTTTCTAACAAAAAAACGATTGTCTTCGACGAAGAAGGAAACTATAGCTTAAATTTAATGATAGAAACTGAAAATGCATTGTTCTCTAAAGAATTTTTAATTTATGTCTCTTCTCCAGAAGAAACAATAAACCAAATACTTGCCGAATTAAAATATAAAAAAGAAAATTTGGAAAAACAGATTCTAAACTTAGATTATAATCTTAGAGATAAAATTAAGGAAGATCTTGAATGGGAGAGTGTCTCTACACTTATTTTACTACTAGAGGAAAAATATAATGCTGCAAAAATTAGTGGGAATTATAGCGATGTTATCCCTTACATAAGTGAAACTTCTCTTCCAGATGCAATTATCCAGGCTTCTGTGGGAAAATTATCCTACTTTCCGGAAATTTCAGAAATAGATGTTGAGATTGTTGCAAAAACATTTGGGGATTTTTATAGTCAAGAAAATTATGAAGCTTATCAAGACGCTATTCTTTTTTACAATATGGATGATTATCAGATTAAGATTTCCATGAAAGAGGTTAATTATAATCTTGACGGAGAGATCGTGACTTTCTTAAGAAGTTTTTATCTTGATGTATCAGGGAAAGCAGGGGATTACACCCACAAGATATTTATCGAGGCCATTCCAGGAATTGAATTAAGTGAAAACATATCTGAATCGAACGGTTACTGGGTTCTTTCTCCAGAGGAAGCTAATTCTTTAGTTATCTTTACTGGATCTAATTTGGAAATTACGGATTTGCCTATTTTTCTTGCACCAAGTTTAAGTTCCTTAAATATTATTGACGGTCCTATTGAAGATTATAAATTCCCTTGGTGGATCTTAATTGTTTCTTTAGTTGGATTGATTATTTTAGGAGGAATCGTTTATTTTGTTTTACATAGATGGTATGATAAAAAGTATGAAAAGAGTTTATTTTCTAATAGAAATAATTTATTCAATTTGATTACATACATAAACAATCAGAAAGCGAAAGGATCTAACGAATCTGAGATTAGAAGTAAGTTGCATAAAGCTAAATGGTCTTCGGAACAAATAAGATATGTTCTTAGAAAATATTTGGGCAAAAATACTGGGATGTGGAAACCGGAGAAGACAGTTAAAAAGGTTAAGAGAATTGGGCCAAAAGTTATGAATAAGAGTCAACCTCGAGTTGGAGATAAAAAAATTAAGGGAGTTAAACAAGTTCAAAGAGCGTTGCCTGTTGGAGGGATTAAATATAGAAAGATCGGATTAGTTATTTTGTTTTCAATAATTACTTTTGGTATTTATACTATTTATTGGTTAATTTCTACTTCTAATGAATTGAGGAAGTTTGATAAGAGGGCTCCAAGTGCAGGCCTAATAATTGCCCCTTGGATAATTATCTTCTTAACAATCCTTTCAGGGTTCTTCATCTCAAGAAATGTTCTTCAGGGAGATACGTCAAATCTTTTTTTAATTATTTATGGTTTGGTTATTTTAATAGCAAGTGTCCTGAGCATAATTGTTTATCTAAAATATTCAAAAGCACATAACAAAGTTACTAAGTTCAGCCAGGTAGGATTATTTATCTTACTAATGTTCTTTGGACCTATAGGCGTTATAGTTTCACAGGTTCAATTGAATAAAGTAGCTACTCCAAGACAAAAAACTTAATAAAGAAACTAAACTAACTTTAATAGAAAGAAGATGGCGAAAAAAAAATTTAAGGATTTTCTAAAAAGAATGATTCCCAAGATGTTTCTGGGAAAGAAAGATATTAAGTTGGGGTTCTATGGCCCTCCAAATGCAGGTAAAACAAGTTTGGCAAATAGAATCTGTAAAGATTTTACTGGAGAAGAAATTGGATCTGTTTCTAAAATCCCTCACGAAACAAGAAATGTTCAGTTTAAAGAAAAAGTTGAAATAAGTTACAAGGGTAAAAAGATGACTTTCAAAATGATTGATACTCCCGGGATTACAACTAGAGTAGATTATGAAGAATTTTTGTCTTACAAAATGAAAAAGAAAGAGGCTAAATCTAGAGCTAAGGAAGCTACACAGGGAATTATTGATAGTATTAAATGGTTGGATGATATGGATTTAGTAGTGGTTGTTTTAGATGCGACCGAGAATCCTTAAAACCAGGTTAATGTTACGATTATTGG
>JABHWJ010000038.1 GCA_018657845.1 Candidatus Woesearchaeota archaeon
CGAGTTATCATTCTAGATTTAGTTATTGTAGGTTGAAATCCGTGCTCATAAAGATGTAATTCTAATCCTGGCACTAAAGATTCAGTTGAAACATAACGCCCATTCTGGAAAAAATGTAATCCTCCTTCATGAAATGGATTATAGGTAAGCGTACCTTTAAATCCGTCTCTGTTGAAACTGAAGTTATGATTTTCTGAAGATTTTAATTTTTCACCATCAACTTTAACTTTTAAGTCAGAATGGTCATACAATTCTAAAATTCGATCTTTTTCACTTTGACCATTTCTTTCCCTGTTGATTATAATTTGGGTGCCTGAAAAATGGTTTTCTGCTTTTTCAACTTTAACTTTTCTATCTTCTCCAATTTCAATTACTTTCTCTCCGGAACGCAGTTCAACAGAAGTGTATTCTGAAACTGGGGGGATAACTGCAGCGACTGTTAAGATACTATTTTGTTCTAGTTCCTCTAAAAATAATTCGTCAATAGATGCTGGTGATTCTACTTTAATTTCAGTGTCAGTCAAAGAGAGATCTATTTCTTCTCCTTCTTGGTATAAACGACTAACGAAATTATCTAAATAATCCAGGGGATGATCATAACGGTGTCTAAGTTTTCTGATTAAGTCTACCGCAGAAAGTTTGAAAGCGAATTTTTTACTCATCTTTCTTCACCTCTTTTCAAAACGGCATAATTCTCAGCAATATTATTAGCTAATTCCAATTCTTTTCTAATCTCAGAAACATATTTTAAAGCTACCAACTCGGGAACAACATCTAATCTTTCCGGATTAAGTACTACTGCCCCTTTAGCCAAATAAAATGGTTGTTCTTTTTGGAGACTAGCTCCAAAATAAGTGTCCACTGCAAAAGGCAGTTCTCCAAACTGTTTTTTTACAGCTTCCAAAACTTGCAGTTCTTTTTCGCTTAATGCTTCGGTATAAGCTTCTCTCATTAAGTTTTCTTTTCTTTTTCTTCTCCAGACTAAAGTTCCAACTCCAGCAGCAAGTACACTTGCTCCTAATAAAGGAATATATAACGGTAATTCTTTTGATTCTTCTCCGGGAACATATAATTCAAACTGTTTAGATTTATTTCTCCGAGATTTTTTTTGTACTCTTTCTATTTGTGTTTTCTTTGTCTGGTACTTCTCGTCTTCCGAAAGAGCGTTTACTCCTAGAACTCCCCCTAAAATTAAAGAACCAGCCAATAATCCTGTTGCTGCAAGTTTGGCTGTTCTTCCAGCAGCGCTAACCTGCTCTTCTAACGATGTGGTAAAAGCCATTTTACTTAGTTTGTTATTATAACGACTAATAAGTTTTTTCTGAGCACCACGTTTTATTTTTTTATAGGTATAATTTCCACTAACACCAATAATGTCTGCCATTGTGATTGCTAAAGCAACACCAACATAGGCAGGCATTTGGCTTCCAATGGAATAACCAGTAATTACACTTTCTAAGAATGCAACTCCGCAAGCTCCCACATAACCTATTCCTACTGTCGTTAACCCATACCCTGCAATATCATGTTTGTTTGGCTTGAATTCTTTATCTGTTCTGAACGGAGAGATAATTGTATTTACGATTGTTCCTAATATTTTATGGATGTATGATTTTTCCAAACAATCTTGAAAATCTTCCGGACGTGGATAGTCCATATTAACTAAATCATCCAGGTGTTCTTTAATCCAAGGTAAATTCGGAGAACCATCAGCAGTGAAAAGGGTGTTTTGTAAAAAGTTTTGGTAATGTCTTAATTTTGTTTCCAAAGACATGCTTTTAATGTTAACAGTATCTTCGCACTCAAACTCTTTGCTTTTAACACGGACATATTGCAGTACATCTTTCAATACTGGATCATCTAAAACTGTGTCTCGTGAAAAACTAGTATCTAATTCCGGGCAATTGATTGCTCCGCTAAGTCCAGGTAAAGGAATAGATTTTAATTTGATTCTGTGGGCAAGCAAATCTAAACTTCCCTCTCCGGAATGTTTTGTTAAGAACCCTTCTAAATTATTTTCTTGAAAAGGAATTGTGTTTACTGATTTTGCTGGTTTTAAAGATTTGTTTAATTGTTCACTAGTATCATTTTGATGAAGATAAAGCGGTGTTTCAATATAGCAGCAATCTTCTTTAAGAATTTCAATAACCCTTTCAAAATTTACTTCCGAATCCTCGGCTAATTTAATTTCAATAGTTGTTCCATAACCTTCTCTTTCGTTAGGTTGAAATCCTGCTTCCCGGTTCAGTTGAGCATCAATAATGGCCATTCCTCCGCTACCTGTTTTTGGTTTACTGTCAACTTTAACATACTCATGTCCTAAACCAAAAAAACTTACTGCTCCTAAACCAAATTTTCCTGCAGCGTGGCTAAGTGTTTCATTTAAAGAGGCATAAATGTTAAAGAAAACATCGTTCATTACATCCTGAGTCATACCTCTTCCTTGATCTGAAAATCTAATTATTCTTTCTTTTGGATTTGTATAAATATCAATACGATTATTTTTTTTATCTTCAGCTGAGCCGTCAGCATTTTGTATTGCTTCTCTACTGAAATATTCTAATTCTTCAAATTGAGATGTGGTTAGGTCATGAATGAAATGCATCAATTGTTGATTGTCTTGATCTTCTTTATTTTCAGAAAGTAAACTTTTAGCGGTCTCTTCTAAAGCGGCCATGTTTTGAATTCTTTCTGCAGAAGTTTGTTGGATGCTATCTTCTAATGACTGTAATGTTCCCTGAATGTTTCCTTGTGAAGATTCTCCAGACTTTTCATAGAGGTATGCCATGGCTTCCCTGACTTGATGACCTGGAACAAGAATTCCAGGTTGATTTTCGCCGAACCAGCCAAGTTTGAAAGTCCAAGATTCATAATTTGCAATTACTTCTGGGGAATGAATTACTCTATAACGTTGAGAACTATATTTCTTTTTTAATTCTTGGGCTTCTTCAAGGTCGTCTACAAAAATTAGACCAGGAAGATTAAGTAAGCTAGCAATATCTTCATTTTTTAGCGAAGAACCCATTAGTTCTAATAATTTATTTTTGGCCATCTTCTAGAGGTAGAAATATTATTTTCTTTATAAATGTTTTGTCTTTTTATCACTAAATAGTGGTCAAGAGAC
>JABHWJ010000039.1 GCA_018657845.1 Candidatus Woesearchaeota archaeon
AAAACAAAAAAGCCGAACAATCTAATACCTCTAAAGAACTCAGAGATTTATTTGAGAAGTAAAACTAATTATCTTTCAAGACTCCAGATTTTAGCTCTATAAACTGAACTAGTTGGAGTAACAGAATTATCTTTATATTCTCCTCGATCTCCTAAAATAATCGGTCTGAAACCAATTTTATCTCCAACACTTAATGCTTCTGGAAGAATATAGGAACCAGATTCAATATCTTCTCTAGTTTGTCTATCATCATCAAAAAAACCGGTTAAATTAAAATCATTGGTCTTATCTGCACTAAAAACCGGAATATATAATGATCCTTGTTTTCTAATCCCAGTTAAATGACGAAATGCTCCACCAACTTCAATATCTAAATCAAAACTATCTCTTGGAACGGTTCTACCTTCCACTAAATCCACGGATCCAAAATGTTCTGTTTCAACACCTTGATCATTTTTAACAAGACCATAACCATCTTTAGTCCAACAAGGTAAAAAAATTCCGTAAAAAGAACGTATTTGCTCATGTATTTCGGCAAAAGAATTATCTAATTGAGTTTGTTCTGCACTAACCTTAGCAGCCCCATCTCCATCTCCAGCAAAAAGAAAATCCATTTGTTGACTAATTAATTCACTTTTTTTGCCTTTATAATCCTGAAAATCCTGAATTGTATCTTTCCCCAAACTTTCGTAATGGTTCATTCTAGCAACTACCAAATCAACTAAAGAAGGTAATTCAATCTCTCCCCGTTCTTGTAGTTCCCATGCTTCATGAAAGTTATATTCTTGTGTTCCATCACCATGGATAGAACTAGCTAAAGGACGAGCTATCTTTCTCAATTCTTCTAAATGATCTCTATCAATAGGAATTTCCATTATAGTGTATTCAAAACTCTTTTAGTTTATAAATCTTTTGTTTAATTGTAACTATCAAGTGATAACTCATAAGATAGTTAACATTTTTAAACTATTAACTTATTCTAACTAACATGAGTTACAAAGAACTTGGTTTGAAGTGTGGAATAGAAATCCACCAACAATTAGAAGGAAAGAAACTATTCTGTAATTGTCCTACCCTAATCCGAGAAGATACTCACCACTTTACATTAAACAGAAAATTAAGAGCTGCAGCCGGAGAGGGAGGAAAAGTAGATATCGCTGCCCAACAAGAACAAACCAGGGATAAAACATTCATTTACCAAGGTTATCAAGATACTACTTGTTTAGTAGAAACCGATTCCGAACCACCGCACGAAATAAACCAAGAATCACTTTACACCACACTACAATTCTGCAAATTAATCAAAGCTAACATCTCCCCAATAGTTCAAGTAATGAGAAAAACTGTTGTTGATGGAAGCAACACCTCTGGTTTTCAAAGAACTGCCCTTATTTCCAGAGGGGGAGTACTAGAAACTTCAGAAGGAAAAGTTGGAATTGATAACATCTCTTTAGAAGAAGACGCTTGTAAGATTATTAAAGAAACCGAAGAGGAAAAAACTTATCGGCTCGACAGATTAGGGATTCCTTTAATTGAAATTGGCACCGCTCCAGATATTAAGTCTCCAGAACAGTGTCAAGAAACAGCCAGAAAATTAGGTATGCTCTTAAGATCTCTTCCGGGAGTAAAAAGAGGGTTAGGAACCATAAGGCAAGACGTTAATGTTTCCATCAAAGGCGGAGCAAGAATTGAAGTTAAAGGAGCTCAAGATCTAAGACAGATTCCTTTGTTAGTAAAATTAGAAGTTAAGCGACAAGTTGAATTATTAAAACTAAGAAAAGAAATCAAAAAAAGATTAGGTAAAGATATTAAATTATCAATCACAAACCTTACTGAAACATTCAAAAAAACTAAATGTGAATTTATCAAAAAAGCATTAAAGAATAAACAATTTAATGTTGTTGGAACAAAACTCTCCAACTTTGCCGGTTTTTTAGGCAAAGAAATCCAACCTGGAAAAAGATTGGGAAAAGAATTGGCTGAATACGCTAAAGTAAAAACAGGAATCGGCGGAATCATTCATTCCGATGAAAAACTAGAGAAATACCTCCTTAGAAAATCGGAAATCGAGGCAGTGAAGAAGAAACTTAAAATAAAAAAAGATGATGCTTTCATTTTATTATTAATTAAAGGAAAAGGAGAAAACGTAACTTTTGCACTTACAGAAAGATTGCAACAATTCAGCAAAGGGATTCCCAAAGAAGTAAGAAAAGCCAATCCGGATGCCACTTCTTCTTTCTTAAGACCGATGCCAGGGGCTGCAAGAATGTATCCAGAAACAGATGTTCCCTTAATTAAACCAAGTACTAAAAACATTGAACTTCCAGAGTTACTAGAAGAAAAATCTAAGCGTTATCAAAAAGAATTCAATTTAAGTCAAGATTTAGCTAATTATGTAGCCAAATCAGCAAGAGTGATTCTCTTTGAAGAACTTCTCAAAAAATATCCTAAGTTTAAAGCAAACTTCATCGCCGATACTTTAATCTCATTACCTTTGGAAATCAAGAAAAAATATAATCTTGATTCTGAAAAACTTACCGAAGACAATTATCGAGATCTATTCAAATATCTAAATCAAGATAAAATCCATAAAGACATCCTCTTAGATGTTCTTATTGATATGATTAAAGGGAAGTTCAACATAAAAAATTATGAAAGTCTTTCCACAGAAGATGTTCATAAGACAGTCAAAGAAATTGTTAAGAAAAATCCCCACGCTCCTTTTGGTGCCTTAATGGGTCAATGTATGAAAGCCCTGCAAGGAAAAGTTTCCGGAAAGATTATTTCTGATGAGTTGAAGAAATTACTCTAAACCATATAATATTAAATACTTCTTTAATCTAAACTTAAAAATGCCTCGCTCATTTTTAACAAAAACAGCTTTACTAACAACCTTGATCTTAAATCCAATTCTTGATTATAATCCTCCCCAAAAATCACCAAAACTTGAGCCTTCGTTCTTAGAACAATCAGTAGAAAACTCCGAATTTTCTATTAGGGCAAACCCAATTCCTTTAGAACTTCATAGAACTCTACATGAAATGATTTACAAGGCCCTTTTAGAATATTTAAGAGAGTACAGTTAATAACTACTATTGAGTAATTACAAACAAAACATTTATAAATAGTGTTATTCTTGAGATAATATGATTGAAAGACTGATAGAAGATACCAAATTAGGAGACTTTATCCTAGATTCACAGCCATCTGCCAATAGTATTTTTGCTGAAAATGGAGCTCTTGAAAGATCTCTAGAAAAAAGTGTAAATTTCACTTATGATTCACTTTACGGAAACCGGAATACTTCTGATATGTCTAATAAAGAAAAAGCATTACGTTTAGCAACAGCAAGTGCCTTAATTGGGACAATGGGAAGTACGTATGTTGCGGCAGAAACAGCTTGCAGATTATCAGAATCAGCAGTAAGAGGAACTGGAAGATTAGCAGAACTTGGCTATCAAAAAGCTGCCAATCAATGGGTTAATGTAGAAGATTTTGGTCAAAAAGTTGCAGATAATTACAAACATTTGAAAAAGAGAATTCCTAAATCAGCTAAAAACTTATTTCATAAAATTAAAGATTATTTGGTTGTAGGTTTATCAGTTGCAGCTATAGGTTTAAGTTATTCTGGAATTAAAAGTTGTGGAGAAGAACCAGAACTGGCACCAATAGTTGCTCCCGATCCAAGACCAACTCCAGAACCTGACCAAGATGACGGTAGAATTTATGTTCCTCCACCTAGGCCACAACCAACCCCAACACCCGAACCAACTAGAGTTCAAACTGCTAATCCCTTAAACCAGTTTGATAATGAAAGAGTTCTAGCATATTGTGCAAATGAAATGGAAAAAGATTATGTTATAGAAACTTTAAGAACTAATGATAATGGGGTCAGAGATATCCAAATTAATAATTCTAGAAACCAAGCAACAATAGTGAATGCACATGGAACTGAAGTAACTGTGGATCTTGTTGTTGATGGAGAAAGAATTCCTGGAAATGATTATGGCATCATCACTTTACGTGGACATGTACAAGATATGATTCCTCTGCAGATAGACACCGAAAGTCATGAAGCAGAAAATACTGTTTACCTTCTTGGTGGCTGCAGATCTGCCCAATTTATTGATGATCTAGCAGAACCAAACCGAGCAGTAATTGCTTCTACAGGTACAGGATATGGTCCCATGAACACTTATTTACTATTAAGGGTAATTGACGAAATGGATACTAACAATACTTGGGCAGAATTAAACAGAGATCTACGAGCAAATTCTGAACGGGTTAGAAATGAATTTGTTTTACCTAATACTACTGAATATCAAAGAAGGTCAAGAAGATGAAACTAGAAACAATACTAAAACCGGTAAAAAAGACTTTGGTAACTTTGGGCCTAGTTTCTCTTTTAGGTGCAACTGCACTTACAGTAAATTATTTTGCAACTCATAAAGATAAAGTCAAAGCAGAAGAAACTTCTGCCGGAATAAATTACTCTCACCCTGACGAACAAACTACACATATATTGAATTATATTGCTGGGAAAGAAGCAATGACAAGAGATGAACGTGCTGACATAATGAAAGACGTTTTAAAAAGATGGTGTCATGCAAATGAGGTTGAAATCCCAGAATTAAAAGGAAAAAGTGAAAGAGAAGTAGCAGAATGGTTCGTAGACAATTACAAAGTTGAAGGGAAAGATTATATCCGTGATGTTAATGCAACTTTAAAACATTTTGAAAAAATAATACCTTTAAGAAAAGAATGGAACCCAAAATTATATGATACTTTATGGAGATTAGAAGGAGGATATGGATCTCCAAAAATAGATTGGGCATTATGGGTTAATGGAGAAAATAAAAGTGTATTATCATTTTTCTCAGAAGATAAAGTCACCTCACCTTCTTACCGTCCATTTAGTAATAAAATAATGGTTTATCCAAATGACCCTTTAGAAACATTAATGTCGGAATTTCCCCATGCAAAACAATTCAATACTGACTTAATTAACACAGGCCTAAAATTAACTGACACTGCTAAAAGGATAGGTCAAGAATTAATTAAAGGAACTTCAGTGATAGAAGCGTATCAAAAAGAATATAGTATTCTCGGAAGTGTTGAATTTGAAGCACATAGAGTTATTGAACCTAAATTAAAACAAAGACTTAAAGAATGAAAATGAATCCCAGACAACATTTAGAAGCATTAGCAACAGAAATTGAAAGAGAAATCCTAGAAACTGGAACCATTCTATTTAATGGCACTGAAGTTTTTAAAAACAATTCAAGTAATAATCCCTATTCTGGTTTATGTCATGGTGCAGTTTGGAAACTAAAAGAATTGGCCCCAGATTTAGAAATGAATTATGTTGCTTTCGAAATAAGTAATGGCAAAAACCAACTGTCTAAAGATGTTCATGCTGTTGCAAAAGTACTTACTGAAAACGGAAATTTCATTGTTGATCCAACAATCAAACAGTACCTACCAAATGCAAAAATGGTTTATGCTGCAAACGAAGAATATCCTCTCATAGCTATTCAAGGAACAATGACTGAAATGCCCTTACAAAATTACCCATAATTTTATATAAAATGCCTTTAATTTTAATACAAAATTCATAATCATATGGATATGGAGGAAATAAAAATGACTGAAATAAAACAAGGAGATAAAGTAAAAGTAGAATACACCGGAAAGCTTGAAGATGGAACCGTTTTTGACACTTCCGAAGGAAGAGAACCCTTACAATTTGAAGTTGGAGCTAAACAAGTAATTCCTGGTTTTGAAAAAGCTATTGAAGGAATGAAAAAAGATGAAGAAAAAACCTTCACTCTTAAGGCTGACGAAGCTTATGGAGAACCTAAACCAGAACTAAGTCAAGAAATCCCTAAAGATAAATTACCTAAAGAACCAGAACCTAAAGAAGGAATGATGTTATCTGTAGGAACCCCTGATGGAAGACAAATGCCAGCTAGGATTGCTAAAGTTTCTGAAGACAAAGTTACTATTGACCTAAACCACCCTCTCGCAGGAAAAGAATTAACTTTTGAAGTTAAGGTTGTAGGAGTAAACGAACCTGAAGAAGCTAAAGAAGAACCTAAAGAAGATTCTGTAGGAAAAGAAGGCGAAGAAAAACCATCTGAAGAACCTAAAGAAGAATCTGCAGGAAACGAAGGCGAAGAAAAGTCAACTGAAGAATCAACTGAAGAATCAAAAGAAGAAAAGAAAGAAGAAGATTCCGACTGTAGCGATTGTTCTAGTTGCGCAGGTTGTCAATAAGTTTATATAATTCTTTTATTTTCTTTATTTTTATGAAACAAGTTCCTAAATCATTAAGAGTCTGGTTTCTAATCCATTTTGTTGTAGATATTATTGTAGCAATCCCTTTAATCTTCTTTACAAAATATACTTTATCTTTATTTGGATTCCCTTTAGAAAATCTTGTTTTCGCCAGATTAGTTGGTGCAGCATTAATTGGGATTGGAATGACTTCTTATTTCTGCAAGAAGAAAGAACACTTTGAAATCATGCTTATCTTAAAGATATTTTGGAGTCTTGCCGCCATTGTTGCTTTAATTTGGGGAATAATAGAAACCAAACTTCCAGCTTTATGGGTGTTTTTAATTATCTTCATCATCTTTTCCACAGTTTGGCACTTCTACCAAATGAGGGAAGTCTCCTCGCATTAAGAAACTCAGGAACTCATCAACTAGTTGATCATCTAGTTGCTCATCTAGAAGGGGAATATATTGTTCTTTTCTTCTCTGATTTTTTTCATATGGCAAGGAAACCAAATTAGGCATATATTCTTTCCTCCCTAATCCTCTCATAATTTTTTTAATTTCTTTATCTGTAGCTGGTTCGAAATGTTTTCTGCCACCATTCACCATAAAACATCCTTCCTCCTTAGGCAAACCAGAAACAAAAAAATAAGGTGTTGGAAAAGCACCTTCTTCTTCCATAAGTTTGATGTCCTCAACCAACTTATCAATAGAAGAATAATTCATATGCATCAAAGGCACGTCATTGTCATCTAGAATCTCACCACTACGATGACAACAATACTTACCAGTGGACGTATTCTTGAATAAATAAGCATTTCCTTCCATATAATCTCCAGGATAAACCTGATTTAAAAACATTTTGTAATAAAAAGATTTATTAGTAAATTTAATATTAATCCTCGTATGAACAAAAATAAACTCTTTTTAATCACCTTCTGTATCTTTTTGCCTTTGTTCTTACTTCTTTTATCTTATCAATTAGTTCTAGGTTTTGTCAATTTAACAGAAAACCAACAACAAACGGTAGATTTCCTAGAAAATAAACAAGAACTAAACTTAAATTACACTGTTTCAGAAACATCACACCTTGAAGATGTCCAAGAGATTACAACTACAGCCAATTATTTTTTTTACTTCACCCTTTTCATCTGCACTTTCATAATCACTTATTACAAGAACAACTTAAAACAAATAATTAAAATTTTCCTTTATGGGGGAATAACATCTCTATCTGCAATTGGAATAATCTTCCTCTTCATCTTATTCAGTTTCCAATCGTCCTTCATCATATTCCACAACCTCTTCTTCCCTCAAGGAAATTGGACATTCCCTTACAATTCTCTTTTAATTCAAACATTCCCTTTAGATTTTTTCATCTCAATTAGCATAAAAATATTCTTATTAACAATCATTTTCAGTATACTTTTTATACTCTTAAGTTTTCTTTTCAAACATGGTTATTCAGTTAAGAGGAATTAAAGCTTGGTTAGTTACCTTGGTTGCATTGATAGTAATCATTGTTGCTCTTTTCCTCGTGTTTCAGATATTAATCTTCCTTTTACCTTTAGCTATCCTTATTGTTGTAGTTTTTTACTTCTTTAGAATACTCAATAAAGTTAAAAAAGACCAAACCAAAGAGTATGTAGATATAAAATTTAAAATTAAAAAATGAAACCATTAATATTAGTAAATTTCAAGACGTATCCCGAAGCGACAGGAAAAAAATCCCTTCCCCTAGCTAGAAAGATTTCTCAAGTTAGAAAGCAAAAATATCAACTCGCTGTTGCCCCTTCAATATTAAATCTAAAAGAAGTCTCAGAGAAAACCAAACTCTGGACATTCTCTCAACATACAGATAGCGTAGATTTGGGCGCCCACACCGGCAGAATTCCTGCTAAAGAACTAAAACAAATTGGAGTTACCGGAACCATCTTAAATCATTCAGAACGAAAGATTCCGTTTAACTTTCTAAAAAAAATCATGGAGAATTGTAAGAAAGAACGACTAAAAACAGTCATCTGCGCCTCTACCATCAGCGAAGTAAAAAAAGTAGCTAAACTAAAACCAAATTATATTGCTTACGAACCAGAAGAATTGATTGGTGGAAACATCTCGGTAACTGAATCTCAACCAGTCATTATTGTTAGAGCAGTAAAGGCTGCTCGTAGCATTAGCCCAAAAACAAAAGTCCTAATTGGGGCAGGAATCCATTCTAAAGAAGATCTCGAACACGCCTTTTTATTGGGGGCTAAGGGAGTTCTTATTGGTCATGCTGTCGCCCAAGCTAAGGATCCAACAAAATTCTTAAGAGAAATGTTACCTTAATTACTTTACTATTACATATAATTTCTTAGTGGCATCGTATTGGTCGTTATTGTTATCCGGAGAATGCATCACCTTAACATCAAAAATATAAGTCCCCTTCTCTGCACCATTTGGAACTTCTACTAAAATTGCTTCTTCCACATGTTGGTTCTCTTTGATTGTCAATTCATTTGTATTGTACAGCAACCACTTCTCAAATGGTGCTAGGTCAGTGATTGTTCCAGATTTTCCATCTAAATTTACATATGCGGCAGGTTCTATAGTTATGCTGAATGAATCTCCAAACTCATCTTCATCAATATTCAATATCCCCAACCCATAAATATGTGTATCTCCTGCTTCTAATTCTGCAGAAAAGAACGGCAAGGCTACCTGTCTTCCTTCGTCAACCAGTAATCTCTCTAATTGCTCTTGAGTCATTGCATCTAAGTCAGATTCTACACCTATAGATGTAACAATAAAAGACCTTAACAAATAAACTCCTCCAGAAAGCATAATTAAAGAAAGAATAATTACCACAAAAACATTGATTGATAACTCTATCCCTTTTTTATTCATCCAATTATAAAATTTTCAGGCTTTATATATTTTTTCACAATCCGGGCCAAATTTTTATAAAAAACAACCCCAAATAACTGTTATGTTTAAATTTCCAATAAAAACAACTCTAGCCTCACTTCTTGCTTCTGCAATCATGGCGGTCTCTCCGGGTTGTAGCAACAATCCTCCTGACGAAACAAATTACTGTGAACAAAATGAAGAGTGTAGTTCTGGAGAATGCTTAGAAGAACGTTGTACTGATGGAGAATGTTATCTTGATATTGATTGTCCTCCCACTCAAATTTGTGATCGTTTTAGTAAATATAATC
>JABHWJ010000040.1 GCA_018657845.1 Candidatus Woesearchaeota archaeon
ACAGTCACAATAACTAAACTAACTAACAATACCACATTTACCCAGAAGTAACTTACTTTAATTTTCAAGATCTTAAACAATTCTGCAATAAAGGAATATCTATAGTTCTTAGGACTATCTAATGGCTTCCCTCTTAACCATTGAGTTAATGTAGTCAATGGACAGATTATATCTATTTTCTTAGTAATTGGATAATACCATAAGCCCCAAACAAATTGCAATAAAATAACAAGCACAAAATACCAAAAGTGAAATGTTACTCTTCCTGGCCAGATTGAACGAGGAATTGCAAAAGGCACAAACAACATCAAAGTAATTGGTAAATGCAACCAAAAAGTAAATTTAGAAAGAAACTTCTTCACTCCATCCCTACCTAACTTAAATTTCAACAACCCTTTCTTTCTCAACAATACAACAACTAATAATATAATCATCAAACTCCAATTGGAAATAAAAAACCACCTTGACCCCCAACTAATTCCTGGAAAAGCAAAATTAGATATCGGCCACAAGAATGGTGTTGGTAAAAAATCCGCAGTGTGTGTCAATACATCAAAGATAATCATTGCTGGCCATGCCCATATATAAATCGGAATTCTTTTAATAAAAATATAAACTATCAAAAACACCACCATAACAACAACCAAACTATGACTCATCCCATAAAGAGTAAAAACCCATTCTGGGACACCATTCAACACAGGAGGACCAAACTTAAACCCATTCATGATTAGATTATAAAAAAAGAAAATCATCCAAGACAAAGAATCTGGTAACAATCCAAACAACACCGCCAACCAAGGATTCTTAGATTTACTAAAAATCAAGTAACTCCATAATCCATGTGAAAAATAATCCATAACTAAAAGAAACCCTTAAGATTTAAAAACTTACCCTTAAACCAAAAGTAATATGTCTGCTTTGCCAATAGAGGTGCATGGGATCGATTTTTAAGGGCCCATAACTGCGCCGTGCAAGCTGACATAATATCTATTAAACCAAAAGGAATATGCCTGAAACTATCACTATAAAAGAAGCACTAGCACTAAACAACCCCATCTTTGTAGATGTACGTTCACCTAAAGAGTTTCAACAAGACCATATTCTCAATGCAATAAATATCCCGGTACTCTCAGATGAAGAAAGACACATAGTAGGAACGATTTACAAACAAGTCTCCCAAGATCAAGCCATTGAAAAAGGGATGGAATACTACGAAGAAAAGATTCCCCAGATCAAAGAATTTGTTAAAAACTACAAAGAAAAAACAATCATTGTCTACTGTTGGCGTGGAGGTATGCGTTCAAAGATCATTGCCACATTATTCGAATCCTTAGGATACAAAACTTATCAACTCAAAGGCGGATATAAGACCTACCGTACCTTGATCCTAGAACAATTAACCAATTTCAAAATCAAACCAAAACTCTTTGTTCTCCATGGTTTAACTTGTACAGGTAAAACTAATTTACTCCAAAAACTTCCTAACGCCATAGACTTAGAAGGATTAGCCCAACACCGTGGCAGTCTTTACGGTGCAATTGGATTAAAACCCAGGTCTCAAAAAATGTTCGACAATCTTCTTCTAAAAAAACTAGAAGAACTAAACAATCAACCCTTCATTTTCATTGAAGGCGAATCTAGAAGAGTGGGAGACTTAATGTTACCTGAGTCTTTATGGAAAGCAATGAAGAAAGGAAACAACCTCCTTATTGAAAGAGATCTTAATATTAGAATAAAAGAAATGGTTAAAGAATACTTTCTCAACCCCAAAATTGTAGAGGAAATCAAAGAAATCTCTTCAAAGTTATGGAAAGTTATCTCCAAAGAGAAAAAAGCAGAATTACTAACAAATCTCAACAATAATGAATTTGAAAAAGCAGCTGAAATACTTCTCATAAACTACTACGACCCCCTTTACAACCATTCTCTTAATAAAATAAACTATTCTTCCACAATCAAAAACAATGACCTCGACGTGTGCATTAAAGAACTCCTAGAGAAAGTATCTTTATGATTGTCAAAGTTTCTAAGTGATAAATATTAAAATCAAAAATTAAGAAATTGAAACGCTTTGTTAAGATCCTTTTCTTCGATAATAAAAAAACTATCTGCCCAACAAGATATCACTTCTACGAGATTGATTCCATTCTCAGCAAAAAGGGAAGTGAGATAAGATATGACTCCAACCGTCTCTTCAATTTCTTTTGTAGATTTGAGATTGATCAAAACTAAATCCTTATTTTTTTTAATTATCTGGAATTTTTTTTCGAATAGCTCAACGAATCTGTTCTGGGTGATAATAGTATAGCTGACGGAACCTTCGATCAAGTAGAAAACCCCTTGCTCTTTCCTAATTTTCTTCTGAATCTTTTCAATCAATTCAAAATCAATGTTCTTCTCGATAATATAAACAACAACTTTGTTCTTAACTTCCAATTCTGATGTCGATAAGAGCTCTCTAACCTTCTTTTCCTGATAAACTTCTTTTTTCAATTTCTCCTGAAATCTACGAGCAGCGATTAGAATAGCTTCTTGGGAAGACTTTTTTTCTATTTTCAGTTCCTTGGAGATTAATCTAGCAAGGGAAGAATAATTGATCAACCCTTGTTTAAGACAGCTTTTAATAGATGGATGGTTCTTGATATACTCAATAGTAATTTCAGTAGTCGTTTTTTTCATTGAGTTTGTAAATCCCTTTTTCTTTATAAATTTTACTAGTTTGTTTTATATGGGACATAATTGTTTGATTATGTTTTGTATTGGTCAACAGATATAACTCATAGTTTTTTATTTCTTAATAATAACAATCACGGAGGTAATTAAAATGTCTGACAACTGGTATTGTAAAGTTTCAGCTCATAAAACCTATGAAGTAGAAACTAAATACAAAAATGGAGAAATATTAATAGAAAATCTAAAATTAAATTACTATGAACGAGTTTTTGGGCCCCCCTATTCTTCGGGACGTGCTATTAATTTAAAAGGAGGAGGTAAATCTGCT
>JABHWJ010000041.1 GCA_018657845.1 Candidatus Woesearchaeota archaeon
AGGAGGAGGTAAATCTGCTTCTTTTTCATTCCCCGGACATGTAGGAAAAGCAACTATGGGATTCAAACTTGAAGAAGGAAAGTCTGACTTAGATAAAGTAACTACATATTTGGTTGTTGACCTATCTCCTTTGTATAAAAAATATCATGAAACACACGAGGCGTTTGATTTTGTTTCAGGAAATTTAGCTAGCGATGGACGTTATGCTCCTAGTGTAGGTTATTGTATGCAAGGCATTGCAAGTTCTATAGGTACTTTTCATGTTGATTTTTCTGAACTGTTGGGATTAAATAGTATCTTGATATGCTCTGGGCTAACAGAGAAAGAAATAGATCAAAGATCTGATTTAGTCAAGAAACTATTTACTTTCGAAGAAATTAAGATCCTTGAACCACCCAAAATAGAAAAGCTAGAAGAGAAGGCGAAATTACCTTTTGTTACAAAGAATGGCTTAGAAACCTACCCTCTTTCAGTTAATCATTCATATAATCAAGCCCTTATCGAAAGAATGGCCATTAAAAAATTAGCCTTAGAAAAATATTTAACAAAACAAGGCTAACTATTTTTTTTCTTTTTTATTTCAACCGCTTACCATAAAGAAAAGCAGTCTGTCCCCAACCGTAATATCCTGGAAACTCATTAATCTTAGCATAACCTCTCTTGTTATAAAACCCCTGAGCATCGACATTATCATCACTAGTATAAAGAAAGATTCTTTCAAATCCAGAACCTTTAGCTTTCTCTTCAAGAAATTGAACTAACTTCCCTCCAATCCCCTTTCCATGTTCTTCCTTAAGAACAGCTAAGAAGATAATCCCACAAGAATTAGGAACTGGAAAATCTTTATCTAAACCAATAGCACCAACAATCTTTTCGTTTTCTTCATAAATATAGAAATCATTATTGTTATTATCAAACATTCCCCTAAACCACTCTGGAATCCCTTTCTTCCAGTTAGGATTATTTTCATAAAAAACGTGCCCACTATTTGCATCTAAATCAACCAACAGTTCAAAATCTTCTTCTTGAGCATTTCTTATCATAAAACAAGAATTTCAATTAAAAATATATAAAACTATCTCCTAAAAATAACAATCTTTTGATTTATTTAATCCCAAAATATTTTCAACTTTTCACTTCTAGAAGGTAATCTTAATTTCTTTAATGCGTCGCTTTCAATCTGACGAATTCTTTCTCTAGTTACCCCAAAATCTTCTCTGATCTCTTCTAAGGTATATGTTCTGGCTTCACCAATCCCAAATCTCTTCCTTATTATCTTTTCTTCTCTTGGAGTTAAAGTTGTTAATGCTCGCCTCACAAATTCTGACAACTGTTTTTCAACATATGGCTTTTCTAGTCCGGGAGTTTTTCTGACTAATTCAAGCATTACTTTTGTTTTATCTGCAGAAATATCTTCTCCAGAAAAATCGTTTCTGGTGTTTCGATTTTTATATACCTTATCAAGAAAACACTCCGGTTGACTAATTCTTTCACTTTTCTTAATGGCATTTACTAATTCTTCATAAGTCGTGTTCTCTTTATCTTTTTCTGTTAATGTTCCATCATACATATATCTAGCTAATTCTTCGAGTTTAGGTTTTCTATTTAATTTGTGCATCAATTCAATTTCTGCACCATAACATTGAGCATTAAACTCATGAACATGTACTGGAAGATTGACAATTCTTCCTTGACGGGCAATACCTCGGTTGACAAATTGTTTAATCCACCATGTAGCATAAGTTGAAAATTTATAATTTTTGGTGTAATCAAAACAATCTATTGCTTTCATCAATCCAAAATTACCTTCTTGAACTAATTCTTCTAAAGATACTCCCCTATCTCTAAATTTTTTAGCAATACTAATTACCAATCTTAAATTACTGTTGGCAAATCTCTCTCTTAACTTTCGTTCTTTTTCTAACTGACTTTGAAGTTTTTCTTTTACTTTCCCACTTTCGTTTATTTTTTCCCTAAAATACTTTTTGGACGATTCACTGCTTGCTGTTTCCATTTCATCTTCGTAGAGAAAAATATTGTTTTTTATTTCGCGAATCAAGTTTGCTGCTGTTTCTCTAATAATTTCTCGATAACTGTTTACTTTCATTTCAGTATCATTATTATATTTAGAATTTCTATTAATCTGACCTAATGATTCTTCACTAAAATATAATTCCCGAAACATTTGGCCATATATTTCTTCTCTATGTTTTGGTTTTTCTAACAACTCCTCTAGTTCTGAAATAACCCTATAAGTTTCATTTTCTTTTAAACAGCCAATCCCGTCTTCTAAAATTTCTTCTCTTTTCTCATGTGAATATCTTTGTCTAATCCTTCATTTAATAGCTACTATCCCAAAATGTTCTTTATGTTCACGATCATAATCACAGATGGCATAGAAAATATCCCTGTGGCTTTGTTCAATCCCAATTGAAAGATCCGATTCTTCTTCTTTTGTTAATAAAGGACCTTCTCCTGATTGAATAAGATAAATGCCAAAAGCATCTTTTGGTTTATCTACCTCTGGTTCTTCAGTCTTTTCTTTCTTCTTTAATAGAACTAAATCCCCCATAATTACCTGTTAAGAAAGAAAATATAAAAACTTATCTCTTAAAAATAAAAAACGATCTAATCTTCTTTCTTCCCAGATAACCGATCCCTTAGCTTCAAAGTTATTTCTTCAACCTCTTTAACATCCACATCACAAATCTTTGGCTTAGGTTGTTTATACTTCTTCTTAGAACTCTCTACCATCGCATCAACAAAATTCTGACAATCATTCATCTTATTTACCTCCATCAAGAAGAAACAATTTAAACTTCTTAAATCTTATTCAACACTTAACAATAAAAACAAAAGAAAAAATAAAAAAATTACCTTCTACTATAAAGGAATCTACTTTGGCCCACGGTCTCATTTATTCTTTCAATAAGACGGGGCGAAGTTACTGTATTTCTCACAATTTCAGAGACATTCAGTTCGTCAACCCAACGATTAACTTCATAACAGCTAGGTATAATTATTTCTCCATCTCTTAATTCGGGCCTATGAAAAAATTGCTGATATCTTCCTTCATCTTGGGATTGTTCTGTCGACATAACTGAATCCACAGCAGAACCTCCCCTGATATTACTGAACCGTACATGCTGAATTCCAGAACCATCACAACCGGCACCATACACAACAATATCATTAGGGCCACCCACTGTGGGTTCTTCATTAGTATGTGAGAGATAAATATTTGTTCCAAGTACTCCCCCAATATTAAAAGGGATTTGTACTCCGTGCCTCAAATTTATATTCGAGTTAATTGTTTCATTATCTCTAACTAAATTTAAATCCACGTCAAATACAGCACCATTACAACAATTCTGATCTGTCCCAACAACTAACCGATAGGAAAATTCATCCTCTTGGTTAAGAATAGGTATAATCTGTACTGCGCTAATAAAATGGGCTCGAGTAGGATCCATATAAGGAACTGTAGCAAAATCTCCTGATGGATAAATAACATTTATCCCTTCAACTCCATTAATATTAGATCTTACAACTAATTCATCCCTGTGTCTAAGACTTCCCATTCTAGACCAACCAGTTCTCTCTATACTAAAAGTAGTCCCATTCAATTCAGTTTCATCCAATACCCTAGTATCTAAGGTTCTTCCAGCCGAATCTGAAACACAGGTATCTTCCAATATTCTTCCACTTAATATTCTATTTGTCATTTTATTTTTCCCCTTCTCTTTTTTCCAGAAGAGTAACTGTTTTTGTTATAATCTAGTGACAACTAACACCATTATAAATATATGTTGTAGAAAACCTACAACAACATCAAAAGATTTAAATAAAAATAAACTAATCTAAACAAATATGATTACCAAAGAAGAAGCCTTGCAAGAATTAAACCTAAATAGTAAAGAGATTAATATTTATCTCTCTTTACTAATGTTGGGGCAATCCACGGTAAGTTCTATTGCCAAAAAAGCAAAATTAAACAGAGTCAGTACTTATGACCTCTTAAAATCATTATTAGAAAGAGGGTTTGTTTCTTATGTTATTAAATCAGGAGTAAGATATTTTGAAGCTGTTGAACCTTCAAGATTCTTAGATAACCTTAAAGAAAAACAAGAAAAAATTAAACAAATTCTACCAGAATTAGAAGCAATTAAATCAACATTAACAGAAAAACCGCAAATAGAAATGTATGAAGAGATTAAAGGTTTAAAATCAATCTTCAATGATATTTTAAAAGAAAATAAAGAAACTTGGTTTATTGGCGATCCAGAAATGTTAGACTCATTAAAGTTCTATTTTCCCCATTTCATTAATCAAAAAAGAAAACAAGATATTTTCTCTAAAGTTATTACTTATGATAATAAAGCAATGAGAAACTATCAAGCTCCAAAGAAGTATATGGAAATGAGATTTATCAATGAAAAGATAGAGATGACTAAAATCATCTACGGAAACAAAGTGGCATTCTTAACATTTAAAGAAAAAGATTCAATTGGACTTTTAATTAATAATAAACAAATTACCAATACAGAAAAAAAGTTGTTTAAACTTCTATGGAAAAATTGTAAGAAAAAAAAATAAAAATAAAGTAAGCTTACCGTTTCTTCTTAGCTGGTTTCTTTTTGGCTGCTTTTTTCTTAACTACTTTCTTTTTAACAGCTTTCTTCTTAACCGCTTTCTTCTTAACTGCCTTTTTCTTAGCTACTTTCTTCTTTGCAGGCTTCTTCTTAGCTACTTTCTTCTTAACAGCTTTCTTCTTAACAGCTTTCTTCTTAGCTACCTTTTTCTTAACTGCTTTCTTCTTCACAGCTTTCTTTTTAGCAACTTTCTTCTTACCTTTCTTTCTGCCACGAGCCATCTGAGCACAACTGATGTCTCCTTGCTTGTCTACAAAATATAGACATCCAGATTCTTTCTTAAGTCCTACCTTTGCTACTTTCTCTAATTTAGCTTTACCTTTCTTTCGACCTTTTCTACTCATCAAAGCTCGAGAAACGTCTCCTTTTTTATCAACGAAGTAAAGCCATCCTGATTCTTTCTTTACGCCAACTTTGGCTGCTTTTTTTGCCATATTAAATCCCTCCTTTTTTTTGGATTTTTATAGAAAAAGGAAATTTTTAGAGTATTTAAATGTTTCTTTTCCTCCCGTCGATTACCCGTCGAGAAATCATCATTAAATGAAAAATCAATAACCAATCTCTTCCAAATCAGAAACATTCAAACTTTTAAAATCCTCAACAATTCGAGGACAGGCAGTATTCACCCAAGCCTCAATGAAATTAAAATCCTCTAAAGAAGCAAAATTAATCTCATCAGCTAATAAAACATAAACTTCCTTTCCCTTCTTCTCTAACCTAGACCTCAACTCTTCAACATCCCCTTGTTTCTGCCCAGGCTTAGTAGTCACCAGCACTCCAATCTTCTTACTGGCTAAGAACTTAATCAACTGCCCCTTTCTCTTCTTCCTCAAACCCTCCAAATAACCACTATCTAAAACCTCCGCCACCTTACTAAACGGATTATAACAATAAACTTGTTTCTCATTCTCATAAAGCAAAGCCGTTGGATGAAACTTTCCATCTCCAATGTAAAGAAAAGCATCAAAACCTCCATCTACCTTATGAACATCGCAACCAAGAACCTGCCCTTTGTGCCTCCCATGTTTACTTTCAAACAACTCCACAGATTTCCCCTTCTCTTCAAGTTGTCCCTTAACAGAATCAATTTGATCGATAAACTGCACTGGCATAGCTAACATTAATTTAGAAGGTAACCTACTTAACAAATCTTCAGATAATTTAATTTCTCCTTCATACTTTGTTTCAATAAACAACCTTTTCATAGTAAGCTTTTTATATCTTGATTTTTATATATCTTTCTATGGAAACCTCTTTGCAAAAAGTCGTCTATAGATTTAGAGAAGCTAAAAACAAACATCTTTCAAAAGTTGGACCTTTCTTTCTAAAATTAAAAATCAGTGCCAATATGATGACCACCGTAGCCCTACTCCTAGGACTATCGGCTATTTACTTTCTCTTCAACAATTACATCTTATTTATAATCTTCACAATCCTTCATTTACTTGCTGATGGAACGGATGGCCTCATCGCCAGAGCTTCTCAACCAACCAAATTTGGAGAGTACTTCGATCTTCTTTCTGATAGATCAATCACCTTCTTCATCTTCATAAAAATCGCCATCTACTTACAAGATTACTATGTCCTTGTTATCTTAGCATTATTCACCATAACCCATTCAATTTACTTCTTATCTAAAATGGAATACCCAGTGGTCTTCACCAGAACTGGTACTGTCCTTGCTCTCTTCCTCTATCCATTAGGACCTATTTTCATTCCCACTGGAATTTATTTAGTAGTTGGAGGATTTATCATTTACTCTTTAATCTCCCAATTAAGATATTTCTTAAGAAAAAACCACTCCAAAATTTAAAAAACTCACCACTTGGTATCATGAATCTTCAACCAATAACCAATTCTATTGGCCAAAATATGTAACACTGGACTAACTATTAATAACACTGCCATAATTGAAACTGGTGGAACGTAAACAAACATTCCTAACAACAACCCCCCAATTACAAAATCTAATTGGTCCCAGGGTTTCCATGATTCTCCAGGCTTCAAACCTAACTTCCGTTTAAAATAACTCTCACCCATATCTCCAACCATTGCACCTATGCCCATCAACAATCCTAAAACAATAGAGAAATCAGAATAATCAATTATGGACAACTGATTAAAAAACCCGAAAGAATACAATAATTTTTGAACATAAAACACTAGCCCTCCAACTACAACTGCAACAATCACTCCTCGCCAGGTTTTATTCTTCCCTAACCCTTTCTCCCAAACTGACTTTTTCCAAGGAATCCACCCCACCAACTCTGGAGCCATGTTAGCAAGATACACTGGTAAAAAGAAATACAGCGCCTGCAACACCAATAATAACCAACCTTCCATAGAAAAAAAGAAAATTCCTACCTTTAAAAGTTTATCCACCAATTAATTATTACAACTTAACTACCTTAATACATATTTTCTACTACTTAAATCTTTAAATATAACTAAGTAAGTATTACCTTTACCAAAAATCACTATATCTTGTGTTTTAAACCAAAAGATACACAACATATAGAAAAAGAGGATAAAGAAAGATGTACTGCCCATTCTGCCAAAAGGAAACCAAAGTAATCGACTCCAGAATATCAGACACTTCTGTAAAAAGAAGAAGAGAGTGCTTAAACTGCCAAAAAAGATTCTCCACCCAAGAAACTCCCCAGTTAACTCTTTTAGTAACCAAGAAAGATTCTACTTCTGAAGAATTTTCTCCAGAAAAAATCCACCGAGGAATCTCTAAGGCATTTAACAAACGCCCATTTACAGAAGAACAAATCAAAACTCTTTCTGAAACCATTAATTCTCATATCTTCAACAACCACAGTCAAATAACCACTAAAGAAATTGGCAAAATTGTAGCTAAGAAAATTAAACAGAAAGACTCTGTCGCTTACTTAAGATTTATTTCTGTATATCACTCCTTTGATAATCTTGAAAAGTTCAAAGAAGAACTAACTAAATTAGAAAATAAAAAAACGAGGTCCAAAAAATGATCCCAAAAATAAGAAAACGTGATGGAAGAGTCGTCGATTTTGACAACAATAAAGTATTTCAAGCTATTTGGAAAGCTGCCCAAGCAGTAGGAGGAGAAGACCAAGAACGAGCTAAAGTTCTCGCTGATATGGTAATCCATACCATTGAAAACAAACAAATTGAAGGAATCCCTTCAGTAGAACAAATCCAAGATGTTGTAGAAAAAGTTCTTGTTGAACATGGCCATACTAAAACTGCTAAATCATTTATTCTTTACCGACAAAAAAGAAAAGAATTAAGGGAAGCTAAATCTCTCCTCGGCCTCAATGATGATGAATCTAAACTTTCGCTTAATGCCCTAAAAGTTCTTGAAGGGAGATATCTTCAAAAAGACCAACAAGGTAATTTAATAGAAAACCCAAAAGAAATGTTTGAAAGAGTTGCTAGAAATGTCGCTCAAGCAGAAATAAAATTTCAGGGCAATCCAGAAGAAACCGAAAAAGAATTTTATGAGTTAATCACTTCAGGATATTTTCTTCCCAACTCCCCCACTTTAATGAATGCGGGAACAAAGATCCAACAACTCTCGGCTTGTTTCGTCCTTCCAATTGATGACAACATTCCCAGTATTTTTGAGGCTGTGAAAAACACCGCCATCATCCACCAAAGTGGTGGAGGCACTGGTTTCTCTTTCAATAGAATCAGACCAAAAGGAGATCCAGTAGGAACTACTGGAGGAATAGCTTCTGGGCCAATTTCTTTCCTTAAAGTTTTTGATGCTGCCACTGAACAAATTAAACAAGGTGGAAAAAGACGTGGTGCCAACATGGGAATTTTAAGAATTGATCACCCAGATATTCTTGATTTTATCACTGCCAAAGAAAGGAATGACTCAATTAATAATTTTAATCTCTCTGTAGCCATGACTGATAAATTTATGGATGCCGTAGAAAACGACACCACCTATGATTTAATCAACCCTGCCACTAAAGAGGTAGTCACTAGCCCCCGAGCTAGAAGGGTTTTTGATCTCATCTGCACCATGGCTTGGAAGAACGGAGAACCAGGAGTTATTTTTATTGATAAAATAAATAAATATAATCCTACTCCTCACATTGGAGAACTTGAATCTACCAATCCTTGTGGAGAACAACCACTCTTACCTTTTGAGTCCTGTAACTTAGGTTCAATAAATCTCTCTAACTTGGTAAAAGAAAAACAATTTAATTGGGAAAAGTTCAAAGAAGTCATTCACACTGCCACCCATTTCTTAGACAATGTTATTGAGATGAACCAATACCCTTTAGCTGACATCGACCGAATGACTAAAGCTAATCGGAAAATTGGGTTAGGAGTAATGGGTTTTGCTGATATGCTCATCAAGTTAAGAATTTCTTATGGGTCCTCAGAATCGGTGGAATTAGCAGAAAAAATAATGTCTACTATCGACCAAGAATCTAAAGTTGCTTCTTATAACTTAGCTAAAGTCAGAGGAACATATCCTAATTTCCCAGGAAGTTCTCATGACGATGGTCAAGAGCAACACAGATACAGAAACGCAACTACTACAACTATTGCTCCTACTGGAAGCATTAGTGTAATCGCAAGCTGCTCTTCAGGAATTGAACCCTTGTTTGCTATTTCCTACATTAGAAAAACTCCTCAATTTGAATTGATGGAAGTTAATCCTCTTTTTGAAGAAGTAGCCCGGGCAGAGGGATTTTATACTGAAGACTTGGTGAAACATGTAGCTAAACGTGGATCAGTTCAAGGAATGGAAGAAATCCCTGAAAACATCAGGAATATTTTCGTTACCTCCATGGACTTAACTCCAGAACAACACATTAAAATGCAGGCGACTTTCCAAAAGCATGTTGACAATGCTGTTTCCAAAACAGTCAACTTTCCTTTTTCTGCCACTGTAGAAGAAGTTGCTGAGGTTTACAAGATGGCCTATGACTCTGGTTGTAAAGGAACCACAATCTACCGGGATGGAAGCAGAGATGTTCAAGTTCTAAATGTAACTAGGAACCCTAAAGAAACAAAAGAACCTAAAAAAGACCCCATAGAAAAAACAGATGAAGGTATAACTGTCGGAGAAGAATATGCAGGAGGTTGTACAACCTGCAATCTTTGAAAATATAAACAATTAGGACAACGTGAGGGCCAAAGGAGGCGCATGAGGTTGATGTTTTGAAACCTCATCTACGCGCCGTGCCTCGACGTTTGTCCATAACTTAAAAAATGACAAGAACTGGCCAAGTTCACATCTACACTGGAGACGGTAAGGGAAAAACTACTGCCTCTTTAGGTTTAGCCCTCAGAGCTATTGGGCAAGGTTTTAAAGTTTGTATGGTCCAATTCATGAAAGGGGGAGCTTACACTGGAGAATTTATCTCTTCTATTAATTACCTTCCCAACATAGAAATGATTCAATTTGGCCGTCCTTGCATTAAACAAAAAAAGCAAATCAAGATTTCTAATTACAATCGTTTTAGTCCAGATTATCATTATGTTAGAGACGCTATTAGTTGTGGTTCTTGCCGTTATTGTTTTCTTAACGATGACATCCAATGTGATTATGTAGAAGAAGCTTTCCAAAAAGCTCTTGAAATAGTTATGGCCGGAAATCATCAATTAGTAATACTTGACGAAATAAATGTAGCTGCATCTCTTGATTTCATTAATCTTGAATTGGTTCTTAATCTTATTGCCAACAAACCAAATCATGTTGAATTAGTTCTCACTGGCAGAAATGCTCCCTTAGAATTCATTCATGTTGCAGACTTAGTCACCGAAATGAAACTGCATAAGCATTATTTTGATAAGGGATTAGAAGCAAGAAAAGGTATTGAATACTAAGAATAACCTCTCCTCATTCCAACGGACTAAAACCACCTAAAGAATTTCTGTAAAATGGAACTGCTTCCCTACCGATAACATTCCCTTTATCATCCCTAACTTTTCTAATCCAGTTCTCTCCCAACAAAAACTTAACCACTTCATTTTCTAACCCTTCCATTTCAACAATAGGTTTTAATCCTTCAGCAAAAGAACGATAATTTTCAAACACCTCTTCTTTAAATGGAACCCTTGCACAACTATCACAAACTGGCAAATAAATAAGCTCACCATTTCCGGTATCTTCTACATTAACAGTTTTATCAAAGAAAGGGGCAGGAACATACTGACCGCAAAGAATCTCTCCTTCTTTAGTGGCATAATCAAATATTTCCATTTCATCGAGATAATCTCCCAATCCTAACTCTTTGGCAAAATCCAAAGACCACAGTCTTTGAGTATGGATTGCTGGTTTCCCACATTGTTTTCCATGAACTGCTTTACAAACCGGTTTCTTTTCCTGACGAATATCCATCCGATCATACGCCAAATTAACATAACCAAACTTGCGATGTCTAAAATCATGTAACAACCCAGAAAACAAACCCACAAATTCATTTCTCTTACTCCATTGCATAAATTCTACTACCTCTTCAGTATCTTTTTCTGTTAAACAAAATAAATTTAATTCATCTACCCCATATGCAACCAAAGGGGTAAATTTAGTGTGCATAACTCCCATTACATTTATCTTTCCATTTTCTCCAGAATATCTCCTTTTTTTAGAAAAGATTATCTCCCTACGTCTTTCTAAATCATCTTTAATACTTGTAATATTTTCTTTTTGAATTGCGGGAAACTTATATCTCCCATCCACCACCAAAAAACTTCCATCTCTTTTATTGGTTATTGGATTATAAGCTACCGCATTAAATCCTGAATGGATGGTTCTCTCTAATTCTCCCACCATGGCTCGGGTCTTACCCCCATTCATCGGAGTAAAAAATCCTATATTTAAACCAATTAAATCACTAATTTTAATCTCCCTTAAATCAACCATACTTTAATCAAATCTTTCAATTTAATAAACATTCCCTCACTAGAAAGAATATACCCTAATCTCTATATCTCAGCGATAATTCTTTCACCACAACAATATATATAAATCTCTTCAACTCAAAATAACTCATGATCCTTAAGAGTCTAAAACTTCAAAATATTCGCTCATACATAGACCAAACATTAGAATTGAGTAAAAGTTCAACTCTCCTTTCTGGAGACATTGGTTCTGGAAAATCTACTATCTTATTGGCCATAGAATTCGCTCTTTTTGGCACCTCCAGACCAGATCTTCCTGCCGAATCTCTTCTTAGAAAAGGATCCACTGAAGGATCTGTAGAACTAGTTTTTGAAATAGAAAACAAACCCATAACAATCAAACGTTCTCTTAAAAAAAGCAAAGATAGTATCAAACAAACCGCGGGCCATCTAATCGTTAACTCTACTAAAAAAGACCTCATGCCCATAGAGTTAAAGGCCGAAATCATTTCCCTGCTTGGATATCCTGAAGAATCCCTTAACAAAAACAAAAATTATGTTTTCCGTTACACGGTCTACACACCCCAAGAAGAAATGAAATTAATTCTCCAAGAACATCCAGAAATACGCTTAGATACTCTCAGAAAAATTTTCAATGTAGATAAATACAAAAAGATTCGTGAAAACATTTATTATTATCTTAAAGAAATTAAAATAAAATCTACAATCTTAGATACCAAAACAGAAAATTTTGAACAAAAACAAAAACAACACCAAGAAGTAATCGTCCAAAAAGAAGAATTAGAAACACAAAACACCTCTTTGCTCTCCCAAATTAAAGAACTAAAAGAAAAAATAATTAATAAGAAATCTCAGATTGAAGAATTTGAAGAGAAAAATAAGAACTCCCTTAAACTAAAAAACGAATTAGAAAACGCCCGTTCTCTAATCAAAGAAAAGAAAGAGCAATCCCAACTATCTCAACAAAAACAACAACAACTTTCTAAAGATATCCAACAATTCCCCTCGTTTCCTTCATTAGAAGAGCTTAATCAACAACTTGCCTTATTAGAACAACAACAACGTTCCAATATAACTAAAAAAACAACTTTAGAAACAAAAATTCAGAACTGTCAAGATCAAGTGTCTGACATCCAGCAAGAGATCATAAATTTTGATCAAACTAAGAAATTATATGAAGAAAAAAAACAAGAACAATTCCTCTTAGAAAAAGAACTTCAAAATAAATCCTCTTTCCTTGAAAAGAAAGAAACCATCCAAGAAAACCTTAATGAATTAAGCCAACTTTATCATAAAACTTTTGCCTTAAACCAACAAGCCAAAGAAACTAAAGAAAACATCTCCAGATTAGACCAATGTCCTACTTGCCTACAAGAAGTTTCTCAAGATCATAAAGATAACATCTCCCAAAAAGAAGAAGATCGAATTTCTCGAACAGATAATATGTTATCTGACTTAGATCAAAAAAAGACAAATTTACAAGAAAAGTTCCTTGAAAATAATCATAACTTAGAGCTCTTGACAAAAAAAGAAACCTCCCTCGGCAGAACAAAAACAGAACTTGCCATCCTTAAAGAAAAATCCTCCTCATTAGATGAAAAGAAAGAAAAGCTCCAAGAATTAGTAAAACAAAATAACTCCTTAATCAAAGGTTTGGAAGAACTAAACAAGTCTAACCCCGAAAAGATAACTCAAGAAATTGAAAATAAGAAAAATTCCATTCACCAGCTCATAAGAAAGAATAATCTTGAAAATAATCTTCTTGAAACTAACTCTACACTAAATAAATTATTACAACAATTATCTCACCTAGAACAACAACAAACCAACTTAACAGAACTTATCAAAAACAATCCAGATCTTACTGAGTTAATTAAAGAACAAAAGTTCCTTTTTGATGGAATAAATAATAAAGAAAAAAACCTTTCATTAGAACAAGCCACAGTACAAACAAAAGTAAATCACCTCCAACAACAAATATCTCTGATGGAAGAAGACCTCTCCAAATTAAAACAACTTAAATCGTCACTCCTTAGATTAAAAGACCTTCGTCATTGGCTCAGTGAATTTTTCCTCAATCTAACTTACACTATTGAAAAGCAAGTTATGACTAAAATCCACCAAACTTTTGATTCCTTATTTCAAGAATGGTTCTCTATCCTTATTGAAGATGAAAACATCTACTCTAGGTTGGATGATTCCTTCACTCCCATCATCGAACATAATGGTTATGAAGTTGCTTTCAATAGCCTTAGTGGGGGAGAAAGAACCTCTGCATCTCTTGCTTACCGTCTTGCCTTAAACAAAGTGATTAATGAAATCATCCACAATATTAAAACTAAAGACCTGATTATCCTTGACGAACCAACAGACGGTTTCTCTTCTGAACAATTAGACAAAGTTCGTGATGTTCTAGAAAAACTAAATCTTCAACAAACCCTCCTAGTTAGCCACGAACCCAAGATCGAAAGTTTTGTTGAAAATATAATTAGAATCACTAAAGAAGAAGGCGTAAGCCGGATATTCTAAGAATATTCTCCAAACCATATATTTCATGATGAGAATGTTTAAATAAGTTTATCCCTGAATAGGTAGTAATGAAAGTATACACCAGAGAAGATTCTTCCGAAGATTATATCACTGAAAAATTTGAAAATAATGGTTTAAAAACTGATCTCCATTTATCTTTAAAAGTTTTAACTGGAGGATATACTGATTTCGATGGAACCTCTTGGGAAGGTCTATCTCCCGAAGAGATTGGAAAAGTTTACGCTACTTCTGTATTAACTGACCTAAGTAAACACTGGTTGAGTCGCCGTGGTTCAGAATTCGAACATCATCGAGACGCTAAAAGATTATTTCAAGAAGCAACCAGAATTATTTTTTATAATCTAGCCCATCTATTAAATCCCGACTTGACTCCGCAAAAAGAAATTGAACGAACTAAAGCAGATTATTTCTCTCGCTCTCAAGAAATAGACTTAGGAGAACATCAAATTGTTAGAGGAACTATTGAAAATTATGTTGCTCAACTTTATTTAAAAAGAAGATTTGATTTAGTTGGTTCTGCAATTCTAGAAGGGTCAAAAAGTTATTTTAATGAAAAACCAGATCCTTTCAGAAAAACACAATTCAAAGTTTTCTTGGAATATAATCGATTACAAAAACAACTGAGGAAAAACTTAGAGAGCATAACATTAGAGGCTGGTAAATTCCATGGTTAAACGATTTTTATTAGATACAAACGTTCTCCTAAGAGATCCTCGGTCCTTATTCTCTTTTGAAGAACATGATATTTATCTTCATGGAGCTGTATTCAAAGAGCTTGATAAATTCAAAAAAGGAAATGATGATGTAAATGTTAGTTCTCGAGAAGCTAGTAGAACTTTAGAAGAAATCCTTGATCAAAGACCCACCGAGGGATTTGATGAAGAATTTGTTAAAGGGTCTATTCCCTTAGGAGAAGGCCTAGGGAACTTACACTTTGTAGGTATGGACATCAGGGTAGGAAAAGATGAAGAAGCTGACCCCCACTTACTTAAATATTTGTCCCATGAAGGCCAAAAAGATCCCAACAACCCGATGGTTTTAGTTTCCAACGATAGGAACCTAAGAATTTGGGCCAGGGCTATGGGCCACACCGTCCAATCATATAAACATGATCGTGAAGTTAAAAGTCTCCATGAATTCTTAAGATTAAATGAAAGTATTCAACTAGAAGCCCAAAATGTAGAAGAATTAAGGGCTAAGAATTCAATCACTTTATCAAAAAAAGATTTGACTATTATGCAACCATCCACAGAGGAAGAACCATTAAGTTTTTTTCACAATCAATTCTTTCATGTAAAAGGAGATTCACTATTAATACAATACCTCGACAGAGGAATTAATGCTGAACTCAGAACTCTTCTAGATCGGAGCCAAAGAGGTGCCTATGGCATTCGACCCCGAAACAAAGAACAATCTTATTTGATGGATCTCTGTTTAAATGATGAAATAGAAATCGGCACAGTTCTTGGAAAAGCTGGAACTGGAAAAACTATCGTAACTTTAGCAGCTGCATTACAAAAAACTATTAAAGAAGAAAAATACGATCAAATTGTTATAATCCGACCAGTTGCAACAATTGGTGAAGATATTGGATATCTGCCTGGCTCATTAGAAGCAAAAATTGGCCCATATATGGGTTCGGTTTGGGATGCTGCCAAAGTAATCTATTCTTCTTCAATGAGAAAGAAAATGGAAGGTTTTGATGAAGATGGTTTGAACCATTTGATAAAAGAAGGAAAAGTTGTTCTTGCACCTCCCACTTACATGCGGGGAAGAAACCTTGCTAAAACATTTATCATTGTAGACGAGGCTCAAAATCTTACTCCTGCCCAAGCCAAAACATTAGTAACTAGAACTGGAGAAGGTTCTAAAATAATCCTCTCTGGAGATCCTTATCAAGTAGACCTACCTTATATTGATGAAACTAATAATGGCCTAGTAACTACCACAAAAAAATTATTGGGTAGAGATCCGTTTTCAACTGTTGTTCTAAAGAAAGGAGAACGAAGCAGAGTTGCAGAATTAGGAGCTAGATATCTTTAATCAAATTTTTCTTTTTCTAAATCGATTAATAGAAAAACCAAGTGATATAATTATTTAACAACTTCCTTTAAGGCCCTAATTGCTACTTCCAATTGTTCATCATTTGGTTCCCGAGTAGTCATTCTTTGCAACCATAATCCTGGAGCGATGCAAGTTTTCATCAATCTACTTTCCTTAAACTTATCTCCTAATCTCAACAGTTCATAAGCAATCCCTGCAATCACTGGAATTAACAAAACCCTACTTAACAACCTCACTACCCAAGAACCTCCAATTAAAGAAAACAACAACACTGACAAAACTAACACTATAAAAATAAATGAAGTCCCACATCTCGGACTAAACCTTGAATGTTTTCTAGCGTTGGCCCGACATAATAATTCTCCAGACTCATGACAATTTACTGCTTTATGTTCTGCACCATGATATTCAAACAATCTCTGAGTATCTTTCATAAAGGAAATTGCTCCAAGGTAACCAACAAATAACACCACTCTCAACACCCCATCCACTACATGAAACCAAAATCCTTTATTAGAAACTAAATAAGCTAAGCCAAAAGGAATTCCTACAAAAATAACCAACGCCAACAAAAAAGAAGTAATTAAAGTAAACACCATCTCCTTGCCCTCGATTTTTTCTTCCTCTTCTACTTGTTGATTAGCACTCCAAACCAAAGAACCGATTCCATCATGAAGCATATAAACCAATCCTACAACTCCTCGAATAAATGGCTTGTCATAAATCTTCGGCATGTTCTTGGAAGAAGACTTTTTCACTTTTATTTGACCATTCTCTAATCTCACTGCTACCGCTAACTTCTCCCTATTCCTCATCATTACTCCTTCAATAACAGCTTGGCCCCCAACTTTCATATAATAAAATAGAAATAACCACTTATATAAAATTATCTAAATAAAATTAAATTCAAAAAAAATCCCCTAATCCCTTCTGACTACTTTCACTAACTAAATCTTCTTCATTATATCCCAAAACTGCAAAAATACTAGAAACTGCTGGAATAATTTGATGACCAATATAATATTCTGCATCATAATCTCCTTCCTTAACTTCTGAAATCATTTTGGCTCTATCCCTAACCAAACCTTTCCCTTCACAGATTACATACTCTACTACCATTCCCTCTCTAACTTCATAACCTTTGGCTAACATATCTCGAGCTACTTTAACATGAGGTCCAATTGCATCATATTCTTCTAAAGGCTTCTGTAATTGAGTATGAATCATCACTTTATCTATCTCTACTTCTTTGGATCTCAATTTCTTAATAATCTTTTTCACATAATCAAAAGCTCCCTCTACATCTCCTTCTCTTAATATTTGATTTAGTACCCTCTCTTGAACTGATTTAGCAATTTCTGACCAATTCCGCCGCACAAATTCAAAGCCAGTAATCTTAATATCTCCTTTATCAGAAAGTAAGGCATATTTCTTCTTCGCGCCCCCTTCTCTTGATTTAAGAGCAACAAATATCCCTTTGGGAAAAAAACCCTCATATTCTAATTCCATCTGTCCAGGAAGATCTATATTAATTTCTTCCATAAACTCCTTAGCATCCTCAACACTTTTATCATTTAGTTTTACAAATAAACTATCTGTGTCTCCATAAACAACTTCAAAACCTCTCTCTTCAGCCTTGGACATCGTTCGTTGAATATAATCTCGGGCATATGCGGTTACTGACTGAGCACACTCCCAACAATACCACCTTGCTGCAAAAAAACCAAGATAACCATAAAACGAATTGGCTAAATATTTCAACGCCATGCTTCTTGCCTTCAACAACTCATCTTTATTCCCCTTCATCATCTCCTTAACTCTCAACCGCCTAGAAATCAATCCCTCAATCACTGAAGGTAAAAATCCTTTTTTCTCTTTACAATACCAATAACCTAATTCTGGAACTACATCTTTCCCCTCGCAACATTCACATCGAAGAGTATCTAAACCAACGTTATGGGCTGCAATTATTGTAGGATATAAAGATCTAAAATCAAAAACAACTAAATTGTCATACAATCCTGGTTTAGGTTCAACAACATAAGCCCCTTTGTAAGTTTTCGTTCTTCGCTCTTTTATTTCGTCATATGCAGGCCTATTAGCTGCCAAAACATTAGTTTCTTTAGCCCGACGTAGAATATAATTCTCCACTAATCTAGAAAATGGCATTCTCGTAACTTCAGATATTGGTAAACCAATCAATTTCACCAACTCTAACATCTCCGGCATCAACTTTAAACATAATTCATAAGTAACATAAGCATCATGAAGATTGTATTCACAAAATTCTTCTAATTCTTCCGGCTTCTCATCCCACACCTTAGCCAAATTATCTAAATCAACATCTTTCTTTCCTTCATTCAAAATCTCACTAGCAACACTATTCAAATCTAAGGTATTTGTTTCTAAACCCTTAGAATAAACATTTCTAATAAACTGAAAGATGTCCACATGAGAAATCCCTCTAATTAAAACTCCAGTTCCTTCTTTACCAAAATTTAAACTAGAATAATCTAAATTAATATCTAAAGAGATCCTTTGTTTCTTGGCCCTTACTTCTAAATAAGGAAAATCAAACCCATCTGTAAAATATCCTGTTAAAATATCTGGTTTATATTCCTCAATAACCTGCTTGAATCTTTTGATTAAGATCCCTTCATCTTCAACAAATTCAATATAATTTTTTTTAGTTTCAAATTTTTTCCAAGTAATTACTTTTTTGAAAGGAACTTCTCCATCCATCCCATAAAAAGCCACCATTAAGATTGGATTCCTCTCGGGGATCATCACCTTTCCTTCCTTATTATAAGTTTCAATATCAAAAGAAAGAATTCTTGGATCCTTAATACTCTCTGATTCATCTAAACTCATCTCTGAAGCCATCCACACTGGGACTTTGCTTCTTTCATTTACTAACTCTCCTTTAACTTTTATTTGTCTTCCTAAAATTATTCCTTTCTCCCTCAAATAATTGTGAGTATACTTAACATCATGTTCATAGCACTTCACCCCAGGAAACGTTTCTAGTTCTTTTCTCAACGGAGATATTTGTTTTGGAGTATTAGTATAAATCTTCAACAAATTTCGAACCTTGCCTCTGTAAATCCTCTCTGTGATCTCGGTTTTTAATGCCCGCACTACTTCATATCTTCCCTCTACCTTAAGCCCTCGTACTATCTCTTGAAGAACAGTAACATCTCCTGCTTCTGCAAAAAAATAAGGAATAAAACTCCCATCTTTAATACAGGCCCGCTTACCAGAATCCCTTCTCCCATACAAGTACACATAAGTTTTACCTTCCTGAATTTTATAGTTTATATCCAGAGGATAAAATCTAATCTCTTCCATATTATCCTCCAAGAATACCCGTTATATAAATATTATGTAGATAAAAACAGCAATCCCTTACTCACTACAGTAACAAAATCAAGGGATCTTATTTAAGGATTTTAACAAATAATTCTCTTCATCTTTCTTTTCCAAAACAGCTTCTGTGTCAGTTTTCGCATCATCGATTACAACTTCCTTTTCTTCTTCTTGGTCTTGGCCTTGATCTTTTCCTACAATCTCAGAAAATTTATTTCCTTCTCCTTTCAAGGTTGTAAAGGCTAAATCCATCTCTTCTTCCAGTAATTGTTTTGGTTTCCAGTCTAATTGCAAACCATCTTCTTCTCTACGCGGAATTATTTCTACAGAAAAATGGGGGGTTTTTTGCCCAGCTCCAGTTCCATTTTGTACAATAATGTTTGTTCCCTGCACCCCTAATGACTCAAAAATAGCTACACTCAATTTATTAGCTACATTAAAAATATAATTAATCAAACTATCCGGAACCATCTCCATGATCACATAATGTTTTTTAGGAAAAACAACTACATGTCCATGAGTAACTGCGGTTTCTTTGAGAATTGCCACTATCTTCTTATCTTCATAAATCTTCTCTCCTTGCAGTTTCCCTTTGGCAATCTCACAATATTCGCATTTCACTTAAATTACCTCCTGGTAATTTTGGTGTGCCAAAAATCTTTGATTTTTCAGCACATTTGTTTTATTTTTTTGTTTTATTTTATTTGAATAAATTAGCAATATCATCTAAATCTACAGCTTCATCTTTTTCATTATCAGTTTTGTTATCATCTTTATCATCTTCACTATTGTCTTGATCTTCATCTTTTTCTTCTTCAGAATCCTTAGAATCCTTAGAATCACCAGGTTCAAACTTCTCTTCTACAAAACGATCCAACACTTCTCGATAACCTTCTTCTTTCTCTTTCTCAGCAGGTTCTTCTTTCTCCTCTACCTGTTTTTCAACTTCTTTTACTTCCCTTTCTTCTTCTTTCTCCACTACTTTCTCTTCTTGTTTTTCTTCAACCTTAGGTTTCTTGGGATCTTCTTTTACTTTCCCACCTAATTTATCTATTAGCACATTTCTTGTTTTATCTAATAATTCCTTGTCAACTAATTTCTCATGAATGTTTAATAATCCATCATTTCCTTTTCGTGGAATGACATGAACCAAGAAATGTTGAGCTTTCTGCCCAGCTACAAAGCCATTAGCTACAAAAACACTTGTCCCTTCAACTTTTAACTTCCTTAACATTGCTTGAGAAATATGCTTGGCTACCATGAACACATGACCTAAAATATTTTCAGGAACTTGAGGCATAATCATATAGTGTTCTTTGGGCATCAATAACACATGACCAATAGTTGCTGGATTAATATCTAAAACTGCAACACAAATATCATCTTCATAAATTTTCTTAGAAGGAATTTTTCCAGAAACAATCTGACAGAAGATACACTGTTGCTTTTGTAATTCTGCAATCTCCTCAGGAGACATATCTTTTAACTTTTCTTCTAGCTCTTTCCTCTGCTCTTCAGTCATCTGAGGCTGCTGTCCCTCTACTGGTTGTTCCATACCAATAACTACTCATCCAGATTTTATAAAACTTGTTATCTCTTAGAACTCTTTACAAAAACGCCTTACTTCATTTTATCAATAAGTTTCTTAGTTGAAATTGCGGGTCCAATCATCAGCTTGAAACGCTTAATTGTATCTTGATGCCAAGATTTATTGATTAATTTCCCTTTAGGTGCACCAGAAGCATCCGTAACAAGATGTGGTTGAATCATCCTATAAGCAGCATCAACTGCACTAAAAAAAATGCAACAACCAGAAAAAACACCAGTAAAATATAAATTAGTTATGTCATGTTTCTTACAAT
>JABHWJ010000042.1 GCA_018657845.1 Candidatus Woesearchaeota archaeon
AATCTTCTTGATCTTTTATTAGACAAAGGAATTATTTCCTATGTTACAAAACACAATATTAAATACTTCGAAGCCCATAATCCAGAAAGATTATTAGAATATGTTGAGTCAAAAAAACAACAACTCGATGAAAAAGAAAAAAGACTTAAAGAAATACTCCCAGAACTTCAACTTAAAAAAAATATTGCTATGACTACACAAAAAGCAACAATTTTTACTGGTAAAAGAGGAATCAAAAGCGTTCTTGAAGATATTTTAAAAATAAGAAAGCCATGGCTAGTATTTGGAGCAGAGGGTAAATTTAAAGATCTTTTTCCAACATATTTTATTCATCATCATAACCAAAGAGCAAAACTAAAAATTCCTCTTAAAATAATATTTAATGAAAAATTAAGAAAAAAAAGAAAATCTTTACCTCATGCCCAAATTAAATTTCTTCCAGAGAAATATCTTAGTCCTTCAACAACATATGTTTATGGAAATACTGTTGCTCTTGTTATTTGGAATCCTGAACCAATGGCCTTTGTAATTAAGAGTGAGCAAGTAGCATCATCTTATCATTCATTTTTTGAAGTTCTCTGGGATACTGCAAAAATCTAAATCAGCGTCCTCTAAATGTAAAAAAAGATTGTCCCCCTTTCTTCTTGTTCTATATTGCTCATCCTGAGCTTGATTGAACCTGTGTCCCTGCGCCTTACTACCCTCCCCCCACTTTGTAGGGGTCGGTTCTGATAACACGAATTAACCAGTTCCGAAAAATGAGCCTCTACTCTAAAGGTCTCCTTCTCATTTTTCTCCACCCAAATTTTCATCCAGATTTTTACACTGCGTTAATTAAATCTACCCTAACCTGTTCTTGACTGTGGGTTGCCTCATTCAAGATACCACCCATTGAAAACTTCGGTTAATTCGGACGTTATGCTCAAATTTTGAGAACGCCTAAGTAATAGAAAGGGAAGGGGAACTTATTCTCTTGGACCAGAATATAGGACTCTTTGATGGGTAAATGTTTCAGCAGTATCTAGCCTATAATCGTTTCCATCAAGAGTAAACTTATCTCCAGGCATTACCATTCCGGCAAATCCATGCTGTTTCGGTTTAGCATCTCTCCATTTACCACCCATGTGATATAAGAACGTAATTGCTTTCTCATCACCAGGTTGAGAAACTAAATCCACATCAAAATCCGAGTGAACTCTTGCTTCATTACCTGGACCTCCAGCATCCCTAAAAGCTAGTCTTGTTCCTTCAGGCAATTCTTTAACTTCTCTTGTGTCTCCTGAAATCCATAAGCCATATTCAGGAACATGAACTCCATAACATTCCATATCTTGCACATGTAATGTGGAATGTAGATATATTGCAGGTAAACCAGGAATGTTTATTTCTCTCCCAACAACAGCATTGAAATAAAAATCAAAGTCTGCTTGAAATGGTGTATTATCTGGAAGTTGTTGATCTTTCATTTTTTCATACAATGTTGATTTTAATGCACCTAACACTCTCTGAGAAGCAACATAAAGAGTGGGTCTTTCAGCATCTTTTCTTCCAAGAGCATTCCACCCTAAAAAACCAACACCTTCTAAGCCATCAATATGATCTCCATGATTATGAGTTGCTATGAAATTAACTAAAGAACCAAGTTCAAAATTTCTTGCAACTAACATATTTGCATTGTTAGCTGACAAATCAATAGCAGCTTTGGAATCTCCTCGAGTTAATGTAAAATTTGAATTTCCGAGTTCATAATTCATTGCTGAACCAGTTCCAAGCCATTCTAATGTTAGTTTATCTTTCATTGATTTTAGAAATGTAAACTCATTTATAAACATTCTCTCAGTAAATACTTTGGAATGAAAATACAGTTCCCCTTCCCCTGAGGTATTTGTTTGATTGCCATATGGGCTTGAAGACGGCGTTCTCAAAAACTCTAAAATTTTCCTTCGGAACGTTGCACTAAATTTTAGGTCTTCCCGTTGGTCAGACGAAACTAACAGGAATTTAACGGTTCCGAAACCTTGCAGTCCTCACCCAAATTTCACTTCGTGAAACTTCAGATAATCGCGATGTTCAATTCAGAAAACTTTTATTTTAGAAGGAACCCCCTCCCCTTAATTCCAATAATCATGCAACTTTGAGAAAGTTTCTTCTGCTTGTTCTTTACTATCTATACCAACAACAATTGATTTGATTTGCTCAACATTCTTGATAAAAGAAATTGATTTTTCTAAATTAAATCCTTCAGGACTTGCAAAAACTCTATATGCTGTTATTGGCTTCTTTGCTTTCTTAATCATTTTCAGAGCATAATCCAAATTTGGACAAGCTTCATGTCTATTGATCCAAATCCATGTTCCAGCAACTTCCATTTTTTCATATTTTAAAAGAGCTAATCCTCCACCTTCACACAGTCCAATAGGTATTGATCCTTTTTCTCGCACTAATTCAATCTCTCTTTTTACTATATCTTCTCTTCCAAGATTGATCAAAGCACTTCTTCCTAGATTTCCAACTAAAGAAAAATCACAAAAACTAAATTTAGCTAATTGTTGTTGATATTCTTCCTCATCTAACCTAAAAGAATTAATCTCCTCCTTAGAAAATCTTTTTTCAATATTAGCATCCTTAAACCAACTACTATCTTTAATTATTTCTTCATCATAATAAAATGCTTCTGAGGCACCTAATCTTTCAAGATTCTCTCCCAACCATAAAGATTTATCACCTAAATAATAATTGGTGTGCCAATGATGATTTGAAATACAAACAATCTCAGGATGTTTCTTTTTGAATTCCTTTAGAACTTTAATTAAAGTTGAATGAGGAGACATACTAAAACCTCTTACTCCTAAAGAATAAGCAATCTCAAGAGTTTCCCTATATGCATTTTCTCTTTCTTCTTCAGAATCATATTTTCTGCACTTCTTAAACCATCCAGTAAAATGATCTTCACCCATAATTACTGTTGGATATTTTTTATTCTCAATTTCAATAAATGGAAATTCTTTCATTATAATAGCAGAAGAAACTTAAATATATAAAAGTGTTGCTGAGCAGGAATGGGGCTCTTAATGGTTTTGCTTGATAGCTAACTTTGTTCGTTCAATCACAAAGTCTTTCCTGAACTCAAGCCCTCACATTCGTTCGAATAGTTTAACAAATTAATAAATGTTATATTCAATTAAAAAAATTCTAACAACTAACTCCAAAATATTTATTTATCATATTCTTCAACCCCACCATATCATCACCAGTTTTGATGTTTTCCATCATTCTCCGATAAGATTCAATGGGAATCAACCCAGAAGCATGAGCCGAAGTACACAAAACTCCATATTCTGGATGCTTCGCAAATCCTTCCCTCCAAACAGATAATTCTTCAGAAGAATCAACCTCCCTCAACCCAATTACTCGAATAGGATCTCCCATTCTTCCAGAAGAATAACCAACTCCCGCAAAAGGATGGGGGTCAATTACTAAAACCAATTCTAAATTTCCTATTAATCTAGATTCATTAGGTTCACAACCATTCACACACTCAGTGATACTTCCTTTCTGAATGATTTTACTATTTAGAATATAGATCTCACTTTTTACATCATACAAAGATCTCATAAATAAAGATACTCATCTGATTTTTATAAATCTTTCACTTTTCAAGGTTAATTATCTCAAGAATATAACTCAAACTACTTTCTCCCTATAAAATAAAGTACTTTTTTGTCTCAATGTCTCGACTGTTTCTTGATCAGTAAAATCAATATTTCTTAAACCACCATATAACTGCCTAAATGCATCTCCTGCCAAAGAAGACGGCGTAACATTCTCCCCACTCCCTAAAGAACGTTCAGAAAAATGTTCAAACAAAATTGGATCATCAACATTTTGAACATGAGCAACAGATATTGTCCCCATATCTTGTTGTCCAGTTTCCTTTGTTTTATTTCTATAACTAACTAAAGTGCCTTCTTCTCTTACTTGATGATAATTTTTAATTTTTTCAATAAATTGCCCCAACAAATCACCACCCAAAGATTTAGGTATTGGCACAATATGGAAATGAGTTTTACCAGTATTTTGATAAGCTCCTTCTAATCCCTTAGCATAAGCAGTCTTAAATTCTCCTCCAACTCTCATTCCAATTCCCAAACCATTAGAATCTCTAACCACTCCATCATTTTGTGATTTTACAGTTGTTGAATTACCCACTCCAGAATTTGTAAAAACTATTACTGAATCATAATCAAAGGGTTTATCTTTTGCCAAAAGAATTTTTTGAATAGCTTTTTTTAATCCTTCTTCAGTTCTTTGAACATAACTTTTCCCACCAAGATCATCTAAAAGAGGATGTACATCAAACACATGATCTGCATCCACAATATCTCCTTCTTCAAGTAAAGATTCTATACCTCTCTGTTCGGACAACTCTTGTGTCTCAATGAATCTTTTTGAAGAATCTAAATGATTTAAACATAAGGCACTCATAGTAAATAGATAATGCAATTCTCCCCCCATCTTAAACATGGGAACCACATAACCTTCAGAAAAGTTATCTAAAACTTCAAACCCTCTTGCACCTAACAAATCCTTGGTAGGCAAGGATAGATTAACCTCATTAAGGGTTAGTTCATTAGTCCGATATTGATATAATACTTTATGCATATATCCAACATTTGCTAATTTGCTTATAAATTTTTCTGATTTATCCCCATTTAGTTATAACAAAGATTAAGTTATTCGAACAAATATAATTTATAAAGCCACCAAACCAATAACTCATTCTAAAAAAACTACTTTTTTATCACATATGTTTATAAATAGATAACAAAATAGCTATATTCTCACTGTAATCAAAGAAAAAAATGGAAGAATTCAAAAAATTAGGATTGTCAAATAAAACAATCATGGCACTAGAACAGAAAGGTTTTACAACCCCTACTTCAATCCAAGCTAAAGTAATTCCATTACTTTTAGAAGGGAAAAAAGATGTAGTCGGTCAATCTCAAACTGGAACTGGAAAAACTGCTAGTTTTGCCCTCCCTATTCTTGAAAAGATTAAAGAACGTAGTTCAACTGTACAAGCTATCGTTCTAACGCCAACCAGAGAATTAGCTATCCAAGTGGCCCAAGAAATTGATTCACTAAAAGGATTCAAAAATATTAAAGTGCTTTCTGTTTATGGTGGTTCCCCTATCGGACCCCAAAGACAAAAACTTAGAGAAGGGGTAGATATTGTTGTTGGAACTCCAGGAAGAGTAATGGATTTACAAAAAAGAAAATCTCTAAGGTTAAATCATGTCCAATATGCAGTTCTTGATGAAGCAGATGAAATGCTCAATATGGGTTTTGTTGAAGATATCGAGAATATTTTACAACACACACCTAAAGAAAAAAGTATGCTTTTGTTCTCTGCCACTATGCCTAAAGCAATCCTTAAAATTGCTGAGAAATATATGCGAGAATATGAATTCATTGAAGTAGAAAAAACAGATCTTATAACCAAAACTGTTGAACAAGTTTACTATAATATTAATGCAAAAGATAGAATTGAAGGCCTCAAAAGAATAATTGATTCTAATGTTGACTTTCATGGGATTATTTTCTGTAACACTAAAGCAAACGTAGATACCTTATCTCAACAATTAATTAAATTAGAATATGGTGCTGCAGCACTTCACGGAGACATAACTCAAGGCCAAAGAGAAAAAATCCTCCAGCAATTTAGAACTAGATCAATTAAAGTTCTTGTCGCCACCGATGTAGCTGCAAGAGGAATTGATGTAAATGATTTAACTCATGTTATCAACTTCTCCTTACCCCAAAGCCCAGAATTATATGTTCATAGAATTGGACGAACTGGAAGAGCGGGAAAAAAAGGAATCGCAATTACCTTTGTAATTCCTTCTGAAAGAAGAAAACTAAGCTTTGTTGAAAGAATCAATCGATGTAAATTAGAAAAAAGAGAATTTCCTTCAGCAAAAGAAATTGTCGAAAACAAAGAAGATCGTATTAAAACCCTAATTGAAACAATCATTAATGCAAACAAAGGAAAATCCTCAAAATATCTTCCATTTGCAAAAGACCTTCTTAAAGAACATTCCCCAGCAGAAGTTGTCTCAGCAATCCTAAAATACGGCCTTAAAAACGAACTGGATATTAATAATTATAAGACTATTTCTGAACCAACCCGGACAAGATCCCGATCAAGTTCAGATAGACCTAGTTTTAACAGAGGTAGAAGAAGACCACCCAATTCAAGATCAGATAATTCCAGATTTAAACATAGATCAGATGAAAGAGGATCTGAGAGAAAAGCAAATCCCCATAAAAAATCCAATAAAAAAGAAAAATGGTATGAGAAAAAATCAAGTTTTAGAAATAATAAAAGAAAAAAAGATTAAACCATTTACTCCATTTGATTTCATGACCCTTTTCTCATAATTTTCCAATAACCTTATATACTACTTCTAATTTTATTCGTTTCATGGCGAAATTCGAACGTTCAGAAAGAAAAGACAATAGAGGTCCTAGAACTAGTTCTCCAAGAAGAGATAACCGTGGAAGTAGAAGTTTTGGAGACAACCCTAGAGGAAATAGAGGATATTCTGATCGAGATTCTGGATATGGTGGCGGAAGACGCGATGTTGAAAAAACAAGAGTTACTTGTGATTCTTGCGGTTCTAAATGCGAAGTCCCTTTCAAACCAACTTCAAACAAACCAGTATACTGTGATGATTGTTTTTCAAAAAAAGGCAAATCTGGCCCAAGTAATCGTTCTAACAAAGATTTTGATATAATCAATGAAAAACTTGATAAAATCATGAACGCTTTAAAAGTTAGATAATTTCTTTTATTTATAATATTAAAATTTAATAAGTTAATTAAAATTTAATTTTTGTAGAAATTAAGCAATAAAACTTAAGCCTGATACATCTTCCCTTCCCCTTCTTTATGTCTTTTGTAAACATCTCTAAGTGCAGATCCGATTTGTTGGGTTAATAACGCAGCTTGTGCTACTTCTTCAGTTAATGAATAACGACCGGCTTGGATATCTTCTAATTTCCTATCAATTGCTGAACCTAAATATCCTACTCTTCTTTCCTCTTCAGAAGAAACATAACCTTTTTCATCAAAAGCAGAATAAATATTTTTCATTTCTTGGTAAATGTTCTGTGTTGGCTCCTGACTCAAACGAGCAACATAATCTGGAGTAATACCTTCTGGAATTCCTTCAATCTTCTCTCTAGCTACAGCTTCTTCTAAACTTTCTTCTTCACCAGACTCTTCTTTCCTTCCTTTTTGTAATTCAAGAATTTCTTTTTCACTTTTACTCAACCCCTCAGATCCTTCGATAGCAACTTGAGGAATAGGGACCTTTTCCTTAAACTCTTCTTCACTTCTCAATTCTTCTTCACTTTCCCTCAATAATTCCCGAGCTTCCTCTATCTCTTTCTTCTTCTTTTTCTCTAGTTCCTTTAGCTTTTCAATCCTCTCTTCGGGAGAAAGATCTTTTAACTCAGTCATAACCTTCCAAAAACATTAGAAATATAAAAATGTTAGTAAGAAAAAGAAAGAAAAATAAAAAATTTACCTTCACTTACACTGTCCTTTAACACCGCCAGCATATGCTTGGTATAAACACTCATAATCAGACGGACATTCTAACCCACCAGCATAGGCTTGATAGTTACAATTTATTGTTCCGCCACAACCATCATCTTTATGGCCACAGTCTTTAATTCCATCTGCATAATCTTGATAAACACATTCTGCAGGAATACATCCTTTGCCTGCCCTAAATGCTTCACCGGCAAGATTTCCTTCATCGTCATCGGATTCTACGCTTTCTTCAGCACAACCCATCAAGAACATAGTCATAATCAATAACCCCAATAAAACTAAAATAGATTTCCTCATTGTATACACCTCATTTTTTATTTTTTTATAACACTAATTAATACAATAAACAAATACTTAAGGTATATATATATATCGCTTTTTAAGAAAATAAAAACTTTACCAAGCAATCAACCGATGCGCCTTCTTAAAGTTGTTATGAACGTTCCATAAATGTAATTTATTATAATTCTCTGCAGCGCCCCATGCCCCTTCATCCTTTCCAGAAACTTTTTTCCGTTTCACTTTCTTCGCTCCCTTGGACACAATGAAATCTCCAAACAATTTCTCTATCAAACCTTTGTTAACTACTGCTTTTTCTTCACCTTTTCGTTCTACATCTTCTCCTGCTTCTTCTAAGTAACCAAACAACTCATCTCCCAAAGCTTCCATAGCTGCAGTTACTGAAGCAGAAACCACTTTTAATAATTCAAAACTTTCTCTATCTTTCATATTTTTATAAGCTTGAACTTGAGCTTCATTCCAAATATAACCTCTTACATTCATTTCCATTTTTCCTTGATGTACTGGACCCCGTTGATAACCTTCCTGTATAAACTTCATCTGGGGCCTAGTCCTATAATTGAGTGTAGCCACAACACATGCATAACATCCTCCTGCCTTAGGATCTCCAAAAGGCCTTCTAGCTAAAAGTTCAATGTCTATCATACTCCCTTCAAAAGCAGCAATAATATCAGGAGAAGCCATGTGTTCCTTTTTAATACCCAATCTCTGTATGTTTCTCAAGTAAGGCTTAGTCCATTCCATATATAATTTAATAATATCAAAATGCTGACGTAAATATTGTAACTGAAATTTTCTTCTCCCTTTCAATTCCTTCCAGGTACTCTTTTTCCATTCCATAAAATTTTTCAAATGTCTTTTCAAAACTCTTTTTACTTTTTCATTAAACTCTAAATTATCTACCCACTCTTCCATTTCATAAGAATTAACAAAAGGAGGGGCTTCAAAAAATAAATCGGGCAATGTTACAAACTCTAATTCTCTAGCCATCCCATACACTGAAGCTGCACTCTTTGCTCCCCCTTGTACCATATCAATAAATACTCCCTTAAGTGTAGTTTCTCCACCTTTCAGTCTTTGTCCCCTTGGCCTATTCATTTGTTCTTCAGTTTCCTGATAGTAACCTTTTCTTTCATCAATTATTCTTAATTCTCTAACCATAGCAAATAATTCCTTAACCATTTTTCCAATAGCTACTAAAAATTGACTGACTTTATCTTGCTGTGCCCCTAACCTTTGTTGAGTCACCCCAAAAGAAGCACTTGCTTCTGCAGCAGAAAAAGTATCCTCTAACTTCTCTACAACCGGATGAGCTGCATCATGACGTAAATATTTTAAAACCCAATAATAAGATTCTTCTATGCTCAGATCATAAACTTCCCAAATTAGTCTAAACCTTTTTCGAGGAGAAGGATACCCAGTTTTAACCCAAGCTTCTTGGACTTCTTCCCAAACTTCCTCATCGGGCTTAAGATCTTTTAATCCAGATTTATTAACTAAACTTACCGCTCCTTCTTTAAAATCATAATATTGATTAAATAAAGATTGATCTAGAACTCCTTTTTTATACAATCCTTTTACAAACCCGTGTTGAATTAATAATTCTGGACTTACCATCTAATCACCTATTTAGTAAATATAATCCTTGACATTTATATAATTTTTCTATTCACACACTTAAAAAACCATAACCCTTCTTTCTTATAACTCTCCACTTCAAAACCTACATCTTTCAAACACTTCCTCCACTCTTCAAAATTAAGTTTACTCACTTCTTTCTGCCTCTGCCATTCATTTACTTCCCCTCCAAATAACACCATCATAAAAACCCCTCCAGGTTTCAACACTCGTTTGACTCCCAACAATAGTTGTTCATAATTCTTGATATAATTAAACAAAAATACCGCAGTCACAGAAGCAAACGCGTCTTTATCAAAAGGCAATTCTTGTTCCAAATCTCCTTTTACTCTCTCAACTAGATTATCATTAAATTGCAACATCTTTTCAGAAAAATCAAAACCAACAGACCTAACATAAGAATAAGCACCACAACCTAAATCTAAATTCCTCTCTTCACCCAACCCATTCAACCCCTTCGACCCATTCAACTCTCCAGCAATCACTTCTTTTTTCTCTTTAGAAATCTTATTGTTCCACATAAATGCTTCCGCGTTCCAAAACACCTTATTGTCCTCAGGCCAACCTTTAGCCCAAGAAACATTTTTAGATAACTTTTTCAGCTCTTCAACTACATCGCCACCATACTGCAGTTCAATTAACCCTTTCAAAAATTCTCCTTCATAATCCATTTTAAACTAAACCTTCCTAAAATAAAAACGCTGCCAAACTTATTATGCTGTGGAAGATCAATCCACCAGATAAACTATCTGCCATTAACACAAAGGTCAACAACAATACTCTCCCTAAACAAATAAAAATCTCTCGGGTCACAAAATATTCAGCAATATTCCGTTTGGCCTTATCATATTCTAATGCCCCAATTGGAGATTCCCATATCCCATAAACAACGGCTCCAAAGATGGTTGCTCCAAAAACATGCGTCGTTGTTACCACTAATGCTCTCAGGACCCAAGACAATGCCTCAGGAATAACTAACCATCTAATTATTTTTCTCTTATCCACCCGATCACTAAACTTTCCGGTCATCCAAATCAACACTGCACTCAAACCAGCCATTGTCGTTCCTATCACCCCCAAAGAAAAATAATTTCCCAATATTGAAAATATAAATAATGGCCAGATTACTCCTCCTGCAATTCCCCTAGTCCCTCTTGATACAAAAAATAGAGAGTTCTGCCAATGCCTTCTGTTAACCAAAGACCTTATCGAAAAA
>JABHWJ010000043.1 GCA_018657845.1 Candidatus Woesearchaeota archaeon
CTTAGAACTCTTTACAAAAACGCCTTACTTCATTTTATCAATAAGTTTCTTAGTTGAAATTGCGGGTCCAATCATCAGCTTGAAACGCTTAATTGTATCTTGATGCCAAGATTTATTGATTAATTTACCTTTAGGTGCACCAGAAGCATCCGTAACAAGATGTGGTTGAATCATCCTATAAGCAGCATCAACTGCACTAAAAAAAATGCAACAACCAGAAAAAACACCAGTAAAATATAAATTAGTTATGTCATGTTTCTTACAATATCTCTCCAAATCAGTTTTATAAAAACCACTATATTCCACTTTTTCTATCTTTTTATCGAATTTGAAATTGGATAATTCTTTTACAAGTTTTTGACTCTCAGGATCATCTTTGAACTCTTCACCCCAAAGTCGAATCATCACCGGATTCTTTCTTTTGCTATCAAACTTTGGCATTGATAAAATAACTTTGTTACCTTTTTTCTTAAATGCTTGAATCAATTTAGATATATTACTAATAACCTTTTTCGAACTACTAGTGTCTTTCATATATCCTTCAGCCATATCAATTACAATAAGTGCTTCTGCCATGCCCATTAAAAAGTTTCAATTTTATATAAATTTATTGGGAAGGACATTTTTTAATTTTACATAAAAAAAATGAATTAACACTATTTTCAAGATCACAAAAATTCTGTAACATTCTTAAAATGAACTTTAACAAATTTAGAAAAATCCAACCCTCGCTCCTTCGCTTCATGCAATGCCAATTTCACATGACTACTTCCCTTAGGCAAAGGAAAACCCGCCTTAACACTCAACCCATCTAATTGCTTCAAGGCTGCTGCTCTAGCCAACACAGATGCCGCTGCTACTTCTACATATTTATCTTCAGCCTTCTCTTCCTTAATCTCTCCAACAGCACAACCAGGATACTTATCTACAACATGCACTCCCGGTTTAAGATACTCATAAACTTCCTTATGCAACCGATTCATTAAACTCGTTAACCCTTCTTTCCCCACTCGCTGATTATAATCTTCTGGAAAAACACTCAAGACCTCACAACTAACTAATTTCCTAATCTCTCCAGCCATCACTAAAATCTCTTTATCGGCCAACTTCTTACTATCTGCTACGCCTAATTCTTTTAATTTCAACCGTTCCTTAGCATTAGCCTTCACCCCAGCAACTGTCAACCCACCAAAAGTATCGCCCTTCAAAGATTCATCTGAACCAATAATTGTTCCTTCTTCTCTTCTAAATCTGGTCAATTCAATACTGGGATAAAATCCTTTTTTCTTCAATTCTCTAGCAACTTTTTCCCTCTCCAGAGATTTCCCTTGTAACAATAATTTTCCGGAATTATAAAGAATTAATACTACTCCTTCTTTCCTCAATCGAACTTCCTCATAGATACTTTTGGTCTCCTCTTCTAAAAAACCTTCTTTCTTTAATTTAACTAAATCCTCTTTTCTTACATTATTAAACACTACCATTAATAGAAGAATAAGTTCAGTGTTTAAAAAATTATTGTCCAGATAGTTTCTCTACCTAAGACTAAAATTATCAGAATTCACCCAGTTTCTTTTGCTTCTTTCCTTCAACCACATTCTTGTATGATTGCCATTGTTTCCTAAACAAATCAGCATACTCTTCATGATACTCTTTCAAAAACTTCTGAGTTTTAGGATCTGACATATAACCTGAACCAAAATCTATCTTAATCTTATCTCTCATTCCTGCCAAAATATCATCTCTAACCACTTTCGCCACAATTGATGCTGCAGCCACAGAAATATAATTCAGATCTGCTTTGTGTTCAACTACTAATTCGGCTTCTTTGGCTGTTCCAGTTAACTTCTCAAAGAAATAATCTCGATACGCCCCGACATTAACACTCGGACAATCAACAATCACTTTACTTACTTCCATCTCTGAGACTAATCTCGCCGAAGTATCTGCCTCCAACCAATTCAAATTAGTACCTACTTCTTCAAGAGAAAGATCTATGGCATCTGGCTCAATCACTTCTACTCTAAAATCTTTTACAATCTTTCTTATTTTAACAAATAATTCGTCTCTTTTCTCTTTAGTCAAAAGTTTAGAATCTTTCACCCCTAACCCCCTTAACTCCTCTTCTCCAGATTCATCTACAACTACTGCTGCCATTACTAATGGCCCTAAAACCGGACCACGGCCAGCTTCATCGATTCCTGCAATTAACATATTCTTTCAAGAATAATATCTTTATATAAAGTTTTGTTAACACAAAATCAGTTAGAATCCCAACTAATGCATATTTCATTACTCATTTCACCCTAGTTCATATCATTTAAATAATAAATTAACTATCGTTAACTAGAGGTGATCAAAATGACTTGTAATGTTTGTGGTGTAAATATAGAAGAAAGGGATCTTAGTTTTTGTGGATCTTGTGAAGAATTAAAAGAAAGATGGGAAATTTATTGTAAAGACAATAACAACCCAAAAGAAAAAAACCAATCTAGTTCTCCTGGGAAAAAAATAAAATGGAAAAAACAAAACAAAATCCAAAGAGGTGATTGAAATGAAAGATGTATGCGAACTTTGTGATAAAACCTTAATGAAAAAAGATTCAGAAGCCATAGATTATTGTGATTTGTGTAATGAAAAGAAGAATCAAGAAAAGAAATTAAAAAAATCTTGTAGTTGGTGTTAAATAATATCCACAGGTGAATAATTAGAGAGATTTATAAAGAAAGAAAGGTTATTAATAAAAATAACTAGGGGTAAAATAAATGAAAAAAGACGTTACTGAAAAAATATATGCGTTAATGATTGCCGCTTTTGGTTTAGTCGCAGCTTTAGCGTGGAATGATGCTATTAAAGCATTGTTTATTGGTCCGTGTGGTTCAGAAGGTGCGGGAGCATTATGCACACTATCTTCTGGTGGCCCATGGGTCTATGCAATCTTTGTAACCATTTTAGCAGTTATAGCTGCTATTTGGATTGGGAAAGTTGCAGCAAAAAATTAATTTTTTTTCTTTTTTTCTCTTACAATCTTTTTCTTTTCAGCAATAAGCTATTAGTAATAACCGAAACCGAACTAGCAGCCATTGCTCCACCAGCAATCATCGGACTAAGTAACCATCCAGTCCAAGGATATAATACTCCTGCAGCAATTGGAATTCCCAAAACATTGTAAAACAAAGCCCAAAACATATTCTGACGAATCTTCGCCATAGTCATCTTACTCAACTTAATTGCCTTAGGAATGTCTAACAAAGAATCTCGCATTAAAACAATGCTACCAGTTTCCATTGCTACATCTGTTCCTGAACCCATAGCAATACCAATA
>JABHWJ010000044.1 GCA_018657845.1 Candidatus Woesearchaeota archaeon
AGGTTAGTCTGTCCATAAATGGTCTCTGGCCTCAATGTAGCCGCCACTAAATAATCATTCCCAAATTTAAATTTCAATAAAGTATATTCATTTTTCTCAGCATTTCCTCCTTTAGAAATATCGGTCTCAGAAGGATCAACTGCTACTGGCCCACAATTAGGACAAGCTGTTGCAAAATAAGGTTTCTGGGTCAACAAATCTTTTTCTTGCAATTTCTTAAATTGCCATTGAATAAATTTTTCATAATCCAGATAAGTAGTACAAGTAAATCTTTTCCAATCACATAAAAAACCAAACTTCTTCCAATAATCATTTACATAAACATGGTTAAAATACTCCACTACTTTTTCAGGAGTAACCAATTCTTTTATCTTCTTCTCGGGACAACCATTTTTCTTCAAATAGTCAATCCAAACTTTATCTTTATTTTTAACTTTATTAGCAAAACCCAATGCTTGATTACCGGAAGCATGCGTACCTACAGGAAACAAAACTTCTTTCCCTCTTAATCTTTCATATCGACAAATGGCATCAGTATAACTAAATCCTCTCATGTGCCCAACATGTAAAAAACCAGAAACGCCAGGATAGGCAAAAATCATCATAAATTTTTCTTTATTCTTATCTACTTCGGCTTTTCCCAAACCTTCTTTCTCCCACTTCTTCTGCCACTTTTCCTGTATCTTTTTCCAATCAACCATTATAACAGAATAATCCTACTTTGTTTTTAAAGATTCCCTTCTCAAATCCAGCCCAACCAAAACTTCAACAACAAAAATATCGCAATAACCAGCATCACTAATCCTATTAACAACCATTTCAAAGATTTCTTAATAAACCAAATTACTAATATGAACACAGCTACTCCTAAAACAACCGGAGACAATTTTTCAAAAAAGTTCATTAAATCCATTTTATCTTCCTCAAACTGAATATATTCCTTCCAATACTTTTTCGATAACTTTCTGACAGCTATCAATCATTCTCAACAAATCTTTGTCACCAGTAGCTTTCCTAATCTGTCCGATTCTATCCAAAACCTGAGAATAAAACCTAATCAGGTCTCCTTCTAATAAATTAGTCAAAGCCACAGCAGCAAAAAAATCTTCCCCATTATAAACAGGATAAATCATTGCAGTAACATAATTCAGACCTAAAAACTTCTTCTCCTTACTCAAATACTCATTCTTGTACAACACATTCTTTAACTTACGAAGTTGCTCATTATCAAAAGTCTTCTTAAATTTAGTCATCTTCTTATGCTCGTAAGCCAACGCTCCCAAAACCAATAAGATCTGATATTCGTCCAACTCTTTCCATAATTCTGTGGCAAAAATTTCTCCAGTAGAAATCTCATCAGCAAAAATCCTTGAAGAAAATTTTCCTTTAGAAGTCAACTCTCTATCTTGAGTGTAACCATACTTCTTTAACCTACGAGAAATGCTATAATACCGAGCCATAAATACCTTGGGAGGAATCTCATCAAACTTATCTCCAAACTTCTGATAAGAAAAGAAACTCATTCTCAAAATATGTTCGATCTCTTTCTCCTCGTGTTGATCAATCAAATTTAAAACAGTATTAATAGATAATCTAAATTGCGATTTTATTGGCTCCATATCTTTATCTGTAATGGACTTAATTTCATTATAGCTAAATGTTGGTTTGTGGATCATCACCATCACATAACCTATTTTATCAATCCCTCTTCGACCAGCCCGACCAGCAATCTGGAAAAACTCTTTTGTATTCAGATTCCTAAATCCTCTCCCATCATATTTTCTTAAAGAATTAAAACAAACTGTTTTTGCAGGCATATTCACTCCGACAGCAAAAGTCTCTGTAGTATATAACACCTTAATTAATCCCTGAGAAAATAATTCCTCAATAATCTCTTTAATCACTGGCAATAATCCTGCGTGATGAAAACCTATTCCTTGGGGAAGACTTTGCTTCAACACTTTTGTAGATTCTAACTTATTGATGTCATATGGTGCTTTCTGCAAACGAGAAGCAACAAATGCAGTAATTTTTGGATCGCTCATAAACAACTTTTTTCTAGTTAAATCCAAAGTTTTCTCTTGACAAGCATGTCTTGAAAAATGGAAAAACAAACAAGGCAATTTATCTTCTGCCTTTAAAATCTTAATTAACTCTACATGGTTTGGGGGAGGAACTCTTATTCTTCTTCCCCTTCCTCTTCCGTGTTTACCCATTACTTGATCATAACGAGGCATCTCTTTATCTTCTCTAATTTTCTCTAGAGTCGTCACGCCCAATTCATTATCAAAAAAGAATTTTTTCAAAGGAACATTTCTTTTAGTCTCAACAATAGTTTTTACTTCATGATTCTTAATCGCCTTAATCCACCTGCTAAATTCAGCCGCATTGGGAATTGTTGCAGATAAACACAAAAACCTCACTTTTTCTGAACTGTAGATTATTGATTCTTCCCACACATAACCCCTTTCTACATCATTAATAAAATGAATCTCATCAAAAATCACATACACTACATTATCTAAAGCATGATCTCGAGCAATGGCCATATTCCTGTAAATCTCTGTAGTCATAATTAAGATCTTGGCATGAGGATTAATCACAATATCTCCAGTCATCAATCCTACTTTCTCCTCCCCATACTCTTCAGAGAAATCTCTAAACTTCTGATTTGACAAAGCTTTCAATGGGGCAGTATAAATTATTCGCATATCATCTTCTTTATGCTGGTCAATAATATATTCTGCAATCAAAGTCTTCCCACTCCCAGTAGGGGCAGAAACCACTACAGAATAATTATTCTCAATAGCATTAATCGAATCTTCCTGAAACTTATCCAGTATAAAGTTTTTGAATTTCATTATAATCTCCAAATTAAAAAGGTCATATATAAAACATACATCCCAATTAAGGCAATCCCCTCTTTTCTATCAATACCTCTACGCCTGGTTGCAAACACCAAGAATATTAAAGTAACCAAAATCATGATTATCCCATCAACACCCAAAATTGATTTGTTTATATCAATTGGTTTAATTAAACTAGTCGCTCCCAGGACAAATAAAACATTAAAGATATTACTACCAACAATATTTCCTATGGCAATATTTCCTTTCCCTTTCCAAGCTGCCATCCCCGAGGCCGCTAATTCTGGAAGAGAAGTTCCTAGAGCTGCAATTGTTAGCCCAATAAACCCTTTACTCAAACCCGCCAATCCTGCTAATTGACCAGCATAAGTAACAAACAACCGCCCCCCAGCAAACAAAGCAATTATCCCTCCGACTATTAATAAACCATTCTTCCAAGGAGAATTTTTATGAGCAAACTCTTCCCTAAATTCTTTAGTCACCATCTTTTCCTTTTGTTGGGTGGACCTAAAAACATAATAGATAAATAATGCAAAAATAATCATAAAAATTACTCCATCAAATCTACTCAACAAAAAGACTCCTTCTTTTCCAAAAATAAAGAAGTCGCTTCCTAAAATTAACAATAAGAAACTAGAAACTACCAAAAATGGAATTTCGTAAATAAATGTTTTTGATTTAATCTTTAATCTCCTAGCAAGTAATGCACAAATTCCCAGAACTAAAGTAATATTGGCAATATTACTTCCAATAATATTTCCTAAAGAAAGATCTGCACTACCATTCATCACCGAGAAAACACTTACAATAAACTCTGGCAAAGAAGTTCCAAATGCCACTATTGTCAACCCAACTAAAATCGGAGATATTCTCCAAAATCTAGCTAAGTCGGCAGCACCATTAATTAAATAATCAGCACCCTTTATCAGAACGAACAAACTAACTAAAATCATCCCTATAATAAATAGTAACTCTATCATCTTATTTTATAATAACAAATAAATTATTGTACTTAAATCTATCGTTAAAAATTAATTTATTAAAAAGAAAAAAATTAAAATCTCTTAAACTCGCCAGCTAAATCGATTAATTCAACAGTTCCTAAGAACACTCCTCGGCAACAATATCTATCTAATCCTAGCTTATTCATTACTTTACCTACATCTTCTCCTTTAGAAACTTGTTCCTTATAATCTTCCCACATGTGGGCTATAGGTTTGCCGCAAGTAAAGCATCTTATTGGAATTAACATTTTTGTAACCTCATCTGTATGATTTTTGTCGTTTTGCACGAGCTTTTGAATCGTTAGGTTTGCATACTTCTTTACGTCTTACATCTGCAACTAACAATAATCTATCATATTCATTAAATACCATTTTGAGTTTTTTATCATAAACTACCAATGCTCTAGCAATTGCCAATCTTGCTGCATCTGATTGTCCATTTACTCCACCACCATGAGTTATAACTGAAATATCAACTTTCTTAATTATATCTCCAGCTAAAACTAAAGGTTCTTGAATTCTCAATCTATTAAATTCTCCACCGTAATTCTCTAGGAAAACTCCATTAATTTTTATCTTCCCCTTACCTGGATTTAAAGTTGCTCTTGCTCGAGCCATTTTTCTAGTTCCGCTAACATGAATTGTTTTACTCATCTCTTTCCTCCTAACCAAGTACATAATTCTCCTACTGTAGTAAATTTAAGAGTTGGTAATTTATTTGCTTTTGCCCCTTTAGCAATAACCATCTTTTCTTCCTTTAAACCTTCAGGAAAATCAATATAACACATAATCCTTTCATGGGCAGTTCTTCCTCTTTCTCTCTTATGAGGTAACATTCCCCTTACAGTTCTTCTTACAAATCTATCTGGTAATCTTGAAAATTTAGCACTTTTTAAAGGATAACCCTTTCTAGCTCGTTTCGCTTTTTCATTAGCAAAAACTTTCTTTTTGTCTCCACTGATTATAATCTTACTACAATTAACAATTTTTACATCTTCTCCCAACAATGCATCTTTAGCTGCCGCTGCACATAATCGTCCTAAGATCATTCCTTCACCGTCATATACTCTCATCCTAAGATCCTCACTTTCTTCCCATTGGGATTTTTATTCATTAATTCAGTAATTGTCAAGGTTTTACCCATTTTATTAATTTTTTCTCTTGCAGAATCAGAAAAACTAAACGCAGCCACTTCAACATTCTTACTTAATTCACCCACACTAAGAACTTTTCCTGGAACTACAATAACTTCTCCTTCTCTTGCATACTTATTAATTTTATAAACATTAACAGATCTCCTTTGCCTACTAGGTTTGTTCAAATCTTTTGCTAACCTACTCCACAAAGCAACTTTACTATCTATGGCTTTCTCATTCAATTCCTTAATCAACCCTTGTAGTTGATAATTTGTTGGACCTGTTCTTTTAACCATTTTATTTTAAGTTAGCTCCTAACTGATCTAATTTTTCTAGCAATATACTCATACTAGTTGTCAACACATCCTTACAACTAAGTTGACCCCAACTTTCTAAAGTGAATATATAATTATCTGTGTCTTCTAATTTAACATCATCAAGATCTACACAAGCATTGCAAAGATGACAATCATAAACTTTATCTTTATTCAATGCTAACTTTCCACCCTTGGCATTAAAAATTCCTTTTGGACAAACATTAGCAACTTTTTCTGCATCTTTAACATTTCCAATCGTGATAACTGGTTCTTTTTTGTAAAAGCCCCATCCTGGACTCCATTTCGCATGATCTTTACCTCTACCCAAAATTGCAGTCATTTGTAATTCAACTTTTTGTTTAGGTAAGATTTTAGTAATAGGCATATTATAAACAAATTTACATTTTGGATCTTTACTTACTGCCGAATCAGCATAAACATAACCTTTCTTACTCACTTTCATGGCCATCTTTAATTCACAACGAGCACAACCGGCCCCTTCACATTTACAACCTTCCTTGAAAGTATAGCTTTTCAAATCTGTTTTGATTGGAACCAATCCTAATCTTAAAGCTAACATCTCATCATAAAGACCAGAACTATTTTCTTTTATTTCCACATCTTCAATTGCAAGCGTAGGAACTTCTTCAGTAATGATTCTTCTAATTACATTAACAAAAGATTCATTTACTCCTTTTAATAAAAAAGAGATCTTATCATTTTTCTTATCGAAGTTTATTTTTTCTACTTTCATACTCTTCGCCCCCGTCTTCCACCTTTTGCTCTACATCCGTTGTGAGGTTCGGGAGTAACTTCTTCGATTTTCCCAATCCTAATTCCAGTTCTAGATAAAGTTCGAATAGCGGCTTGCGCTCCAGGACCTGGATTTTTTGGACCATTATGTCCCCCAGGAGCTTTAATTTTAATATATAATCCTTGAATTCCTTTGTCTTTAACAATTTCGGCAATTTTCTTTGCTGCCCCCATTGCTGCAGTAGGGCTACTCTCTAATCTATCAGCTTTAACAATCTGCCCTCCGCTACTTCTTGCTAAGGTTTCAGTTCCGGTAATGTCAGTTACAGTAATAATAGTATTATTATAAGAAGAATATATGTGTGCAATACCCCATCTCAGGTTATCCATCATGGGTCTTCTTTCTCGCCTTCTATCGTCTCCCCGATTGTCCCTTTTTTTATAATCTGGTCGGCCGCCGTTCATTTTTTATCTCCTTCTTTTGTTTCTTCTTTACTTTCTTCCTTTTCTTCAGATACTTTAGGTTCTTCAGAAGCAATTATTTCTTCTACTTTCTCAATTTTTTCTTCAACATCAGTTTCTACTTTTACTTCTTCAGGTAATTTTTTGTCATCTTCTTTTTCTGAAGAAACTTCTTTAATCTCTTCCTTCTTAGGATTCTTAATCTTCTCAGCTTCTTCTTTAATCTCTTTAGCCAAGTTAACTCTTTCTGGATGTTCTTCATCTTCAAGAGCAGATTTACCATCAAATTTAAGCATTCCTTCCTCTTCTTGAGAAACTATATATGAAGGAGAAGTAATTTTTTTATCTCCCACCATCACATGACGATGAGTTATGAATTGTCTTGCTTGGTTCATAGTTCTAGCTAATCCCTTTCTAAACACAAGACTCTGTAATCTTCTTTCTAATACATCTTTAACATCTAAACCCAAAACTTCATCTAATTCTGCATCTTTTTGGATTAATCCTAATCTATTCAGTTTGTCCAACATCTGAGCTTTTTCTTTCTCTCCTTGTTTTGTTTTAACTGCAATAAGTTTTTTAGCTAAGTTTTTATATTTTTTAAGAACAGAAGACATAATCCACAATTCTTTTTTATTCTTAAGACTATAATCTCTTTTCAATTCTTTTTCTAAATCAATATCTCCTTTAACCCATGGATGGGCTGGAGTTTGATACTTTTTTCGTAATTTTTTAGGATCTCCCATTTTACTTATTTCTTACCTTTCTTTTTGACTCCAACTACTTTTCCTTTACTCTTTCTAAAGTTTGATCTAGTTTTTTGCCCTCTTACAGGTCGGTTTAAAGAATGTCTAACTCCCCTGTAAGCCTTGATTTTCTTTAATCGTTTAATATCATTATCTTTGGTGAAGTCTAAATTTCCCATGGTTAAATGAGTGTCATCTCCACTTTCGTAATCTTTTCTCCTATTTAATGCCCAGGTAGGAACACCGCTCTTCACTGGATCTTTAACAACTCCATCTAAACGGCTAATCGCAGCGTCATTCAATTCTCCAGTTTTAGCAGTTTTATCAATACCTGCCAATATGCAAGCCATATGAGCAAGACTGAATCCAACACCTTTGATTTTCTTTAAAGCAACTCTAATTGGTTTTTGCCCTGGTAAATCAACATTAGCAATTCTAACAATATGTTTAAATCCTGGATCTTGTTTTTTTTCTTCAGCCATTTTATTATTAATTATTTATTAATCACCAACCAAGAACTTGCATAGAATCATATTTTTTAGTCCTATGCGCGTGAACTCGGACTGATTACTTCCTTGAACAGCAAGTTATTTATAAATGTTTTGGAAAAGAGAGAGATATACATTCCACAACCTTTTAATACTCTCCATCTCACAACCAATTAAAATGAAATCTATAGATCAATTATTGGAAACTGGAAAAGAACTTCAAACTCAACGTAATTGGGGAGAATCAATTGATATCTTCACAGAAGCAATAACTCAAGCCCAATCAACTAGCCATCCTCGTTTTGCAGAAGCACATAATGACAGGGGATTCTCATATGTTATGTCTGGTCACCCAGAAGAAGCTTATCAAGATAATCAAGAAGCACTCAATTTAGGCGAGCCTCAAGAAAAAGCCCGTGCCTTAATAGATATGTCCTACATCGAAAGAACAACCTTCAATAATATGGGCAAATCCAGAGAATCATTAGAACAGGCCCTAGAAATTGAAACCGAACCTTCTATGCTCAAGGGAAAGGCCCTAGATTTCTTAGCTAGAACCTATGCTGATAACCCAAATCCAGAAGAAAGAAAAAAAGCAATTCCTTTATGTGAAGAAGCAATTTCTACTTACAACACTTTACTTGCAGAAGAACCCCAAGATTCTGGACTTAGGAATAAATATGCTGATGCCAATATGATTTTGGGAGAAGTCTACTTACAATTAGGCCAATTTGAAGAAGCAAGATCTGCCCTCAATAATGCCTCCCCTATTTATAGTGCTAATGGAGATAACAATGGCATGTGTAATATTTACCGGAAGCACGGAAAAA